>NZ_JBEPBF010000082.1:0-45525 GCF_040298985.1 Streptomyces sp. NPDC001093
CACGACGTGCACACGCCCAAGAAAACCCAGCCAGCAAAACGACCAAAGAAGAAGACGACCACCCCGAAGCCCCGCCGCACAGGTTAAAGATCAAGCTAGCGCAGCCGACCAGGAACCGCTGTCACGGTCTCTGGCAGGTGGGGCACCAGAAGAGGTTGCGCTGGGCGAGGTCGGCGGTGCGGATCCCGTCGCCGCAGATGTGGCAGGGCAGGGTGGCGCGCCGGTAGACGTACACCTCGCCGCCGTGGTCGTCCACGCGGGGCGGCCGGCCCATGGCCTCCGGGGTGTGCTCGGCCCGCACCGTGTCGATCCTGTTGTTCCGCACCCCTTGGTGCATCAGCTCGACGAGGTCGGCCCAGAGGGCGTCCCACTCGGCCGGGGTGATGTCCTTGCCCGCCCGGTACGGGTCGATGCCGTGCCGGAACAGCACCTCGGCGCGGTAGACGTTGCCGACGCCGGCGACGATCTTCTGGTCCATCAGAAGCGCGGCGATCGTCGTACGGCTGCGGGAGATCCTGCGGTACGCCGCGCCCGGGTCGGCGTCCTCGCGGAGCGGGTCGGGACCGAGGCGGTCGTGTACGGCCCGCTTCTCGCCGTCGGTGATCAGTGCGCAGGTCGTGGGGCCGCGGAGGTCCACGTACGCCGTGCCGTTCGCGAGCCGGAGCCGGACGGTGTCCGTCGGCGGGGGCGCAGGGGCGCCGCCGAAGGTGACCTTGCCGAACAGGCCGAGGTGGATGTGGACCCAGTCGGTGTCCCGGAAGCGGAGGAACAGGTGCTTGCCGTGGGCTTCCGTGGCCGTCAGCTCGGCCCGGTCCAGCAGGGCCGCGGCGTCGGAGAACTTGCCCTGGGGGCTGGTGACACGCGGGCCGCTCCCGAGGAACCGCTCGGCATAGTCCTGGGCCAGCCGGTGAATGGTGTGCCCTTCCGGCACGGCGGGGGTGTCCTTTCCTTCCTCGCGCCCATCCGCCCGCCGGCGGCCGACCGGGCCGGGCGGGCGGATGGGGTCAGGGGGGCGCAGCCCCCAGGGGACCGCTAGCTCTGCGGATGGTGCGCCGGGATCGGCGGCAGGTCGCCCGTCGTCTCGTACGCCGACAGCATGTCGATCCGCCGGATGTGACGCTCGTCACCGGAGAAAGGCGTGTTGAGGAAGACCTCGACGAACTTCGTCGCCTCCTCCGTGCTGTGCATGCGCGCACCCACCGCCACCACGTTGGCGTTGTTGTGCTGCCGGCCGAGTGCCGCCGTCTCCTCGCTCCAGGCCAGCGCCGCCCGCACGCCCTTCACCTTGTTCGCGGCGATCTGCTCGCCGTTCCCGGAGCCGCCGATCACGATGCCGAGGGCGTCGGCGTCCGCCGCCGTACGCTCGGCCGCCCGCAGGCAGAAGGGCGGGTAGTCGTCCTGGGCGTCGTAGATGTGCGGCCCGCAGTCGACGGGCTCGTGACCCGCCGCCTCGAGCCACTCGACGAGGTGGTTCTTGAGTTCGTAGCCAGCATGGTCGGAGCCGAGATACACGCGCATGCCATGAGTGTGACACGCCCCATGAAGGGCAGCAGCCTCGGGTGGCGGCCCCCCGCCGGGCCCCGGGAAGCACCCCGCCAGGCTGCCCGAAATGTGAGCGGGACCATAGAACCTCAAGGGAACCTCAAGTAACGATACGGATTCAGAGGTTCCCGAATCCGTTCGCCTCGGATTCACTGGACCGGCTCGTACACCGCTCGTACGAATGCTCCGCCTGGCGTAAAGGAAATCCGTCCATGACCCCTGGTTCGGGCCTCCAAGCAGGACTCAAGAACCGTCACCTGACGATGATCGCGATCGGTGGCGTCATCGGAGCCGGCCTCTTCGTCGGTTCCAGCTCCGGTATCGCCACCGCGGGACCGGGCATCCTCCTGTCGTACGCGATCGTCGGCACCCTCGTCGTCCTCGTGATGCGCATGCTTGGCGAGATGTCCGCCGCCAACCCCACCTCCGGCTCCTTCTCCGCGCACGCCGACCGTGCCCTCGGCCGCTGGGCCGGGTTCTCCATCGGCTGGCTCTACTGGTTCTTCTGGGTCGTCGTGCTGGCCGTCGAGGCCACCGCCGGCGCCAAGATCCTCTCGGGCTGGGTCCCGGGCGTGCCGCAGTGGGGCTGGGCCCTCATCGTGATGACCGTGCTGACCGCGACCAACCTGGTCTCCGTCGGCTCCTACGGCGAGTTCGAGTTCTGGTTCGCCGGCATCAAGGTCGTGGCGATCGGCGCGTTCATCGCCGTCGGTCTGCTGGCGATCTTCGGCGTCCTGCCGGGCGTGCACGCCGACAAGGCGTCCTTCGGCAACCTGACGAACCACGGCGGCTTCCTGCCGCACGGTCCCGGCACCATCCTCACCGGTGTGCTGCTGGTCGTCTTCTCCTTCATGGGCAGCGAGATCGCGACGCTCGCGGCCGGCGAGTCGGAGGACCCGCAGCGCGCGGTCACCAAGTCCACCAACAGCATCATCTGGCGTATCGGCGTCTTCTACCTGGGCTCGATCCTGGTCGTGGTCTCGCTGCTGCCGTGGAACGACCCGTCCATCGCCGAGCAGGGCTCCTACGTCGCCGCGCTCAACTCGCTCGGCATCCCCAACGCCGGTCAGATCATGAACGTGATCATCCTGACCTCGGTGCTGTCCTGCCTCAACTCCGGCCTGTACACGGCCTCCCGCATGGCCTTCTCGCTCGGCCGGCGCGGTGACGCCCCGAAGGCGTTCGCCCGCACCACCTCCCGCGGTGTGCCGATGGCGGCGATCCTGGCCTCGGTCGTCTTCGGCTTCGTGGCGGTCTTCTTCAACTACGCCTACCCGGACACCGTCTTCCTCTTCCTGGTCAACTCCAGCGGGGCGGTCGCCCTGTTCGTGTGGCTCGTCATCTGCTTCTCTCAGCTGCGGATGCGGAGGATCATCCAGCGCGAGGCGCCGGAGAAGCTCGTCGTGCGGATGTGGCTGTACCCGTACCTGACCTGGGCGACGGCCGCCTTCATCGTCTTCGTCCTCGGCTACATGCTGACCGACACCAAGGGCGAGAGCAGCGGCCGTACGACCGTGCTGCTGTCGGTGGCGGTCGCGGCGGTGGTGGTGACCGTCGCCGTGGTGAAGCAGAAGCTCACGGCGAACCGCCCGGCCCCCGCCGTCGAGGCCCCGGCCGACAAGGTGTCCGTGGGCTGACCGGCCTCCGCTTCGACCACCACGACGTACGGCACGGTGAAGGACTCCTTCACCGTGCCGTACGTCGTGGTGGGGCAGCGCTCTAGAAGCCGTGCGGCAGCCACGGGGCCACCGGTGAGCCGAACCCCACCGACGCCTCCGTCAGCGCCCCCGGCCGCAGCTCCCGTACCCGCCCGGCCGCCGCGAGCGACAGCAACGTCACCCCGCCGAGATAGGACGCGCCCAGCTCCCGTACGGACAGGGAGAGGTCGGCCGCGTCGGACGTACGCTCGCAGGACGCGCCCTTGGCGTCGCCCGTCAGCCGCCAACGCCCCGCGTTCCACGGGCAGAAGACGTCCTCCACCTCCAGCACGACATCGACCGGCGCCTGGTACGTACGCGCCGACAGTGCCCCACCGACGTCGACGAGACGGACGTACGCGTCGTCCCTCAGGCGCGGCCGGCAGCGGCGGGTGTCCGAGACCAGGTACCGCCAGGCGTCGTCGACCGGTCGTGACCTCACCGACAGCGACGTCATCAGGTCGATGCCGAACAGGAAGCGCCACAGCGCCGCCTCGGTGACGGGATCGAGCGCGGCCAGGTCCCTCACGTGCACCGTGCCGTCGTGCCCGCTCTCGCCCCAGCCGAGCTTGGTGGTGAAGCGGACGTACCCCGTCACCGCGCTGTCCCGTTCGGCGACCACGCACTGCAGCGCCGAGGCCCCGTCCCGCTCGCTCTCGGGGTCGAGGAGACCCGCCCGCTCCCAGCCGGGCTGCCGTGCCAGCATCCCGGGCCGCCGCGGCACCAGCGCCGCGTAGACCGCCTCGCAGGCGTCCAGGACGTCGGCGGGCGCGGTGTAGCGCAGCCGTACGTCCTCCACGCCGGGCGGCAGGGACAGCGTCACCCGGCTCGTGTCGATCTCGGCGGTCGTCCGGAACGTGGCCGCGCCATAGCCGAAGCGGCCGTAGATCGCGGGCTCGGACGCGGTCAGCACCGCGAGCGGCTCGCCCAGCGCCCGAACGTCGTCCAGCTGCCGGCGCATCATCGAGGTCAGCACCCCGCGCCGCCGGTGGGTGGCCGCCACGCTCACCATGGTCACGCCGGCCGCCGGGACCGAGGCACCGCCCGGCACGGTCATCCGGAAGCCGAACGACCCCGTCGAACCGACGATCTCGTCCCCGTCCCATGCGGCCAGCGAACGGTCGAACTCGGTGAGGGACCTGTCCAGTTCGCGTTCCTCGGGCGGTGCCGCCGATGCGCCGAAGGCGCGGTACAGGACGTCGTACCACCGGTCCCAGTCGGACTCGCGCAGCACCCTCAACTCGGTTCCCCGGTCAGTCCCCATGCGCCATGCGTACCAGGGCCTTGCGGGACGGGCCAGCGAATTTCTCCCGGACGGCGGCGCGATCGCCTCGTGTGCCGTTCACTGTGAGGACGAACCGACGACAAGGCGCGAAGTCGGGCCCCGCACGGGGGACAAGTGGGACCTCCCGTGCCAAGCAGCCGGTCCGATGGATAGGGTCCCGAACTAATGGCAGCAGGACGAGAGCGGCGCGCGAAGGCCGAGACGTTCACGGCCCGGTGGCGGATGCAGTGGCACCGGGTCCGCACCGGCCTGCGCAGAAGCGCCGTGGACTACTTCCGCGGCGACGGCTCCGACTGGATCGCGTTCGCCGGACTGCTGCTCACCATCCCCGTCCTCATGGGCGTGACCCTGGTCGACTCGGTGTGGTGCTCCCCGGCCACCCTGGTGCTGCCGATCATCGCCGGCGGCCTGCTGCTGCGCCCGGCGAGCCTGCTCGGCCTGTACGCGGCGGCGGCCACCGCGCTGATCGTGGAGTCGGTGCGGCTCGGGCCGTACACCGAGGGGCCCTCGCGGGTCACTCCCGGTGTGGTGCTGGTGGTGGCCGCGTGCGGTTTCTTCGGCCTGCTCACGGCCCAGTTCCGCAGCCGGGTCGGCGTGCCCTGGCGGCGCGGCGGCACCATGCTCTTCGACCTGCGCGAGCGGATCCGGGTGCAGAGCAAGCTGCCGAAGCTGCCACAGGGCTGGCACCACGAGATGGCGCTGCGGCCGGCCGGCGGCCAGTCCTTCTCCGGGGACTTCGTCGTCGCGGCCCGCACGAACGGCGGCCGCACGCTGGAGGTCGTGCTCACGGACGTGTCCGGCAAGGGCATGGACGCGGGATCGCGCGCCCTGCTGCTGTCGGGGGCCTTCGGGGGCCTCCTGGGCTCCCTTCCCCCGCACGCCTTCCTGCCCGCCGCGAACGGCTACCTCCTCCGCCAGGACTGGGACGAGGGCTTCGCCACCTCCATCCATCTCGTCCTGGACCTCGACTCCGGCGACTACGAGCTGTACTCCGCCGGGCATCCGCCCGGGCTGCAGCTGAGCGCGGGCAGCGGACGCTGGGAGGAGAAGACGGCCGAGGGCCCGCTTCTCGGTGTGTACGACGGCGCCCAGTTCGACCCCGTGAAGGGCTCGCTGCGCGCCGGTGACGTGTTGATGCTGTTCACGGACGGTTTGGTGGAAACCTCCGACCGCGACATCGTCGAGGGCATCGACCGGCTCACCGGCGAGGCCGACCGCTATGTCGCCGGCGGCTTCCACGGCGCCGCCTGGCACCTCATCGAGGCGGTCGCGAAGGACGTCAACGACGACCGGGCGCTGCTCCTGATCTGCCGCCGGCCGGCCCCGCTGATCGGCTGATCCGCTACCCGCTCAACCAGCGGCCCGCTGCCCGGCCCACCTGGTCCACCCGGCTCACCCGGCGTTCCCGGTGCCACGGCACACTGGGCCGATGACACAACTCACGCTCACCGAGGTCGAGGCCGTCGCCCGCACCGCCCACGAGGGCCAGACCGACAAGGCGGGACGGCCGTACGCCGAACACCTCGCCGCCGTCGCCGCCGGTGTGCGCGCCCGGGGCGGGGACGCGGAACAGATCGCGGCGGCCTGGCTGCACGACGCCGTCGAGGACGACGCGCTCACCCGTCAGTGGCTCGCACAGGCGGCGCTGAGCGCGCGCACCAAGGCCATCGTGGACGCGCTCACCAAGCGGCCGGGGGAGGAGCCGGAGGCGTACGCGCGGCGGATCCTCGCCACGGACGGCGCGCGGTTGGTGAAGGAGGCCGACCTGGCGCACAACGCCGACCCGCAGCGGCTGGCGGCCCTGGACGAGCCGACCAGGAAACGGCTGACCGAGAAGTACGCCCGGATGCGCGCCCTTCTCGGTCTGCCGCAGCCGGGCCTCACACGCTGACCTTCTCGCGCTCGCGGTCCTTCCGCTGCCGCTCCCGGGCGAGTTCGGCCGGGTCCTGCTGGAACGCCCACTCCATCCTCGGCTCCATCGCGAACCGGAAGACGCGCTGCACGGGCCTGGTGCACAGCACGGTGACCACGGCGCCCGCGAGGACGGTCATGAAGATCTCACCGAGCGGGGTGTGCAGCCAGGCGTGGTCGAACCAGCCGTTGTACTCACCGGCCTTCCTCAGGAAACCGTGCAGCAGGTAGCCGTAGAGCGTGCCCGAGCCGATCGCCGTGAACCAGGTCTTCCGGCCCGGCACCCAGGACAGGAAGCAGGCGGTCAGCAGCACCGCGCAGCCGAACATCGCCAGCGTCATGACCGGACCGGTCCACCAGGGCGCGCCCAGCCCCGGCGCCGAGTCGCGGCGGTAGAACCACGCGGTGTTCATCCGTGGCGCCGCCCACCAGCCGACGAGCAGCGCGGTCGCGAACACCGGCACCGACAGGATCCGCACCGAGCGGCGGTCCACCAGCCGGAAGTGCTCGGGTTTCAGGCACAGGCCGAGCACGAAGTACGGCAGGAACTGCAGGAGGCGCTGCATGTTCAGGACGTCGCCTATGTGCGAGGTGACGGTGGCCAGCATGGCGACGACGAGGGCGAGCGGCACCGGCCAGCGCACCAGCTGCCAGATCGGCGTGGTCAGCCGCCAGACGAACAGCGCGCACAGGAACCAGGTCAGGTAGAAGGGGTAGACGAGGCTGATGTCCTGACCGGGGTTGTGGTTGAAGTAGCGCTCGAAGAGCGAGTAGGCGGTCTCGAAGACGACGTACGGCACGGCGACGCCGGTGATCAGCCGCTTGAGCCGGGCCGGGCTCAGGTCGAAGGTGCGGGAGAAGTAGCCCGAGATGAGGACGAAGGCCGGCATGTGGAACGTGTACACGACGTCGTACACGCCCTGGAGGATGCGGCTGTCACTCTTCAGCGGCTCCCATGAGTGCCCCACCGCCACGAGCACGATGGCCAGGTACTTGGCGTTGTCGAAGAACGCGTTGCGCTGCAGGCCGTCGCGCTGCGGGCCGTCGTGCTGCGGGCCGTCACGCTGTTCGCCGGATCTGTCCGCCTTCGCCGGCCCCTTCCGCGCAGTCATCGGGGTACGCGAACCGGGCACTCCGTCCGCCGGCGACTGTGCCGGGGGGAGCGGCCTGCGGTTCCGGCCGGGGGAGGAGGCGGCGTCAGACATCTCAGGCACCCTAGCGTCGCCCGCGGGATTTCGTAAAACCCCGGCAATTATTCCTGGTTAATGCCTTCGCGTGGCCGCTGATATCCCACCACGGGTCGTCAGTTCACCCTGGATGTCCATATTCATCCCCACTAAATGGGGCATACCGCTACCCTGTGTCTTCGATTCACCATCAACTCGAATTAGTTGTGCACGAGATGTGTGTAGCGAGAAACGAAGTCGCGTAATTCTCCGGTGAGTTACGTGCGGGCACCCGTCGAATTCCCGTGCGGCGGGGCGCCCGCGTCGGTTCGGTGCCCGACGTTGTGTCACGGGCCGCATGAGGCGGCAGGGTTGGTGGCACGATGGTTCTGGCGGGGGTGCGCGGGTCGTACCCCTGGGCCGGGAGAGCGGACCGACCGAGGGTGTGATCAGTTGTGGCCATTTCACTGTCTGTGGTGCTGCTGTTGGCGATCATCCTTGTAGTGCTCCTGAGAGGGGGGAGCATCAAGGCGGGGCCCGCGATCGTCGCGGTCCTCTTCGGGTTCTTCCTCGCCTCGACCGGTATGGCCCCGTCCATCGACCGTTTCCTGAACTCGATAGCGGACTCGATCAGCTCGATCAAGTTCTGACCCGGTGCGGGGCCGGGGGCCGGAACGCGCTGAACGACTACAGAGCTGAACAGGTGGGGGAGGACGTGGTCCACCCCGCCCGCTCCGCCTCCGGCCGCCGGCTCGCGGTCAAGGTCGTCCACGGCCCGTACCGCCGCCGACGACGAGTTCCGCATCCGGTTCAACCGCGAGGCCGCCGCCGCGCGCCCCTGGACGGCCACGCGCAGGAGTGGCCCACCAGGACCTGAAACCGGCCGACGTCACACTCGCCGGGCGCGGTCCTCGTGCACGCCGCCACCCGGCGCTGCCCCCTCGAAGGCGTGAGCCCCTGGAGGACCGGGCGAACACCCCAGGACCGCCCGGCACGGGACCCGCCGCGGAGACCGATCCCGCACGCCCGCCCGGTGGAGCCGGTACGACGGCACCGGCCCCGGTGATGGCCCGCCTCCGTCGCCGGCCGTGGCGACGGTCCCGGCGCCTGCCAGGCCAGGACCCCTCCGGTGCCGACCCGAGCGACTCCTTCAACCACTGCGCCGCCACCGGCACGCCCCTGCTCCGCGCGGCCGACGGCATCCCGGCCACCGGCCCGGCTCACATGGCGCCGACCGGGGACGCGAACACCAGGTCACCGACAGGCGGGAAGAACGACAGCACCTGCCGTGCAGGACCCGTACCGCAGTGACGGCCCGGACGCCGGACGCTACCCGCGGTGACGGTCGGCTCGGCCTCGCCGGCGGCCACCTCGACCTCGCGCCCGACGGTCACGCACTCGACGGGACACGGCGCTCACACCTCGTGGCCGCGACGGACGGGCGAACGTCAGGGACCCCCGGACACACCAGGGGCCCGGCCCCGCCGAAGCGGAACCGGGCCCCTGGGCTGGTCATGGCGACCGATCGGAGCGGGCGACGGGAATCGAACCCGCGTAGCTAGTTTGGAAGACTAGGGCTCTACCATTGAGCTACGCCCGCAACAGTGCGCCGCAGGTCGGTGACCGCGGCACTGGAGGCAATCGTAGCGGGTCGCCCGGTGCCGAGGCCAACGAGTTGATCCCACAGCTCCCGTACGCGCCGTACGTGCCCCCTCGCGCCCCCGCGCCGGAGCCCTCGCGCGTACCGCCTCGAAGAATGCGGCCGACGTAACCGGCCAGGGCATGTACCCTACGTGTCGCACCAGACGGGGTGTGGCGCAGCTTGGTAGCGCGTCCGCTTTGGGAGCGGAAGGCCGTGGGTTCAAATCCCGCCACCCCGACCACCTGCCCGGGCACCTGCTCACGACGTCGTGATGATCGCCTTTTGGGGCGCTGACCGGCTGCGGTTACTATGCAAGCTGCGCGCCCGTGTGTCCCGGCCCACTCGGCCTACGAACTCCTCCGGGCGGCGAATCCGCCGGACCCGTCTGGCTCCGGCAGAATCCAAGAAGTCAGCCACAAGGAGACCGAACCGTGAAGAGCGCCGTGGAGACCCTGAACCCGACCCGGGTTCGGCTCACTGTCGAGGTGCCCTTCGAGGAGCTCAAGGACAGCCTCGACGCGGCGTACAAGAAGATCAACCAGCAGGTCACGGTGAAGGGCTTCCGCAAGGGCAAGATCCCGGCCCGGGTCATCGACCAGCGGTTCGGTCGTGGCGCCGTGCTGGAGGAGGCCGTCAACGACGCGCTTCCGAAGTTCTACACCGAGGCGGTCAACGAGGCCGAGCTCAGCCCGCTGGGCCAGCCCGAGGTCGACATCACCGAGCTGAAGGACGGCGAGACGCTGAACTTCACCGCCGAGGTCGACGTCCGCCCGGCCCTGGAGATCCCGGACTACTCCGGCATCGAGGTCGAGGTCGACGCCGTCGAGGTCACCGACGAGGACATCGAGAAGTCGGTCGAGCAGCTGCGCGAGCGCTTCGCCTCCACCTCCCCGGTCGAGCGCGCCGCCGAGGACGGCGACGTCGTCACCATCGACCTGCAGGCCAAGGTCGACGGCGAGGTGCTGGAGGACGGCATCGCCAACGGCGTCTCCTACACCATCGGCTCCGGCGAGCTGCTGGACGGCATCGACGACGCCGTCAAGGGCCTGTCCGCCGGTGAGGAGGCCACCTTCACCTCCGAGCTGAAGGGCGGCTCCGCCGCGGGCAAGGAGGCCGAGGTCACCGTCAAGGTCACCCAGGTCGCCGCCCGTGAACTGCCCGAGCTGGACGACGAGTTCGCGCAGCTCGCCTCGGAGTTCGACACCCTGGACGAGCTCAGGGCCGACAGCCGCAAGCGCCTCGCGAACATGAAGCAGTTCGACCAGGCCACCCAGGCCCAGGAGCGCGTCCTGGAGAAGCTCCTCGAGCTGGTCGAGGTCCCGGTCCCCGAGAAGCTGCTCGAGGACGAGATCAACACCCGCAAGCACAACCTGGAGCACCACCAGCTCGGCCAGATGGGCCTGACCCTCGACAAGTACCTGGAGATCCAGGGCAAGACCGCCGAGGAGTTCGACGCCGAGACCCGCGAGGCCGCGGTCAAGGGCATCAAGACCCAGTTCGTCCTGGACGAGCTGGTCAAGAAGGAGCAGCTCAACGTCAACCAGGAGGAGCTCACCGAGCACCTCATGCGGCGCGCCGCCTCCTCCGGCATGTCCCCCGACCAGTTCGCCCAGGCCGTCGTCGAGGGCGGCCAGGTGCCGCTCCTGGTCGGCGAGGTCGCCCGCGGCAAGGCCCTGGCCGTCGTGGTCGAGGCCGCCACGGTGAAGGACACCAACGGCGAGGTCGTCGACCTGGAGGACGAGGAGGAGACCGAGACCGCCATCGAGACGGTCGAGGCCGCCGAGGGCTCGGAGACCTCCGAGGAGAACGCCGAGGGCTGACCGGCCCTACGGCGCCTGTAAGGCACGCACAGCGGGCCCTGGGGACTTTCCCCGGGGCCCGTTTGCCGTACTGGGGCGCGCCGACGAAAGGGGCGCGGGGCTGCATCCCAAATGCGGCTCCGCCGCACGGGCGCGACAAGCCCCCACGCGCCCCCACTCACCCGCGGCCCGACGACGACCCCGGCACCCCCTACGAACCGCACCGGCCCCCCAGCGGAGCGCTACGCCCCCGGCGAACACCACCATCTCCGGGATTCCCCGAAGGGACCCTCGCGTTAGGGTCCATGAAAGGCAGAACAATGAGACGGCCCGGCGCCGTCGTAAGACGAGCAGGTGGATACGTGACGAATCTGATGCCCTCAGCCGCCGGCGAGCCTTCCATCGGTGGTGGCCTCGGCGACCAGGTCTACAACCGGCTGCTCGGCGAGCGGATCATCTTCCTCGGCCAGCAGGTTGACGACGACATCGCCAACAAGATCACCGCACAGCTGCTTCTCCTTGCCGCCGATCCGGACAAGGACATCTACCTCTACATCAACAGCCCCGGCGGCTCGGTGACGGCCGGCATGGCGATCTACGACACCATGCAGTACATCCCGAACGACGTGGTCACGATCGGCATGGGCATGGCGGCCTCGATGGGCCAGTTCCTGCTCACCGGCGGCACCGCCGGAAAGCGCTTCGCCCTGCCGCACACCGACATCATGATGCACCAGGGCTCCGCGGGCCTGGGCGGTACGGTCTCGGACATCAAGATCCAGGCCCAGTACCTGCTGCGCACGAAGAAGACCATGTCCGAGCTGACCGCGCTGCACTCCGGCCAGTCCGTCGAGACGATCATCCGCGACGGCGACCGCGACCGCTGGTTCACCCCGGAAGAGGCCAAGGAGTACGGTCTCATTGACGAGATCATCACGCACGCCTCGGGTGTTCCGGGAGGCGGCGGCACCGGTGCCTGACCGGCCCGGCCACGCCAAGCACCGCCACGACCCCAGCCCCCAGAACGCCACCAGGACGGTGAACACCCCATGAACAACTTCCCCGGCGCCGCCAGCGGCATGTACGAAGGGCCCCGCCCCGACAGCCGCTACGTCATCCCGCGCTTCGTCGAGCGCACCTCCCAGGGCATCCGCGAGTACGACCCGTACGCGAAGCTCTTCGAGGAGCGCGTGATCTTCCTGGGCGTCCAGATCGACGACGCCTCCGCCAACGACGTCATGGCGCAGCTGCTGTGCCTGGAGTCGATGGACCCGGACCGGGACATCTCGATCTACATCAACAGCCCCGGTGGCGACATGACCGCCCTGACGGCGATCTACGACACGATGCAGTTCGTGAAGCCCGACATCCAGACGGTCTGCATGGGCCAGGCGGCCTCCGCGGCGGCCATCCTGCTCGCCGCCGGTACGCCCGGCAAGCGCATGGCCCTGCCGAACTCGCGTGTGCTGATCCACCAGCCGGCGGGCTCCACCGGCCGCGGCCAGCTCTCCGACCTGGAGATCATCGCCAACGAGTTCACCCGGATGCGCGAGCAGCTGGAGGACATGCTGGCCAAGCACTCGAACCAGCCGATCGAGAAGATCCGCGAGGACATCGAGCGCGACAAGATCCTCACGGCCGAGGAGGCGCTGGAGTACGGCCTCGTCGACCAGATCATCTCCACCCGCAAGCTGAACAACGCCGCGGTCCGCTGAGGCGGAACGGCATACTCTGGGCCCTTCTTGGCAGGGTCCGCGTCAAAGTGAACCCTGCCAAGGGGGGCCCGAACACGGGGCCCGGCAAGGTACCGTCGACATAAGGCAGCACCAGGAGCCGCTGGACTCGAAAGCGTCCGGGCGTCTCCCAGGCGAAGGGGAAGCACACCGTGGCACGCATCGGTGACGGCGGCGATCTGCTCAAGTGCTCGTTCTGCGGCAAGAGCCAGAAGCAGGTCAAGAAGCTCATCGCAGGGCCCGGTGTGTACATCTGCGACGAGTGCATCGATCTCTGCAACGAGATCATCGAGGAAGAGCTCGCGGAGACCAGCGAGGTGCGCTGGGAGGAACTCCCCAAGCCCCGCGAGATCTACGAGTTCCTCGAGGGCTACGTGGTCGGCCAGGAGGCGGCTAAGAAGGCCCTCTCCGTCGCGGTGTACAACCACTACAAGCGGGTCCAGGCAGGCGAGAACGGCGGCCCGGGCGGCCGTGACGACGCCATCGAGCTGGCGAAGTCCAACATCCTCCTGCTGGGCCCCACGGGCTCCGGCAAGACCCTCCTCGCGCAGACCCTGGCGCGCATGCTGAACGTGCCGTTCGCGATCGCCGACGCCACGGCGCTCACGGAGGCCGGCTACGTCGGCGAGGACGTCGAGAACATCCTCCTGAAACTGATCCAGGCGGCGGACTACGACGTCAAGAAGGCCGAGACCGGGATCATCTACATCGACGAGATCGACAAGGTGGCGAGGAAGAGCGAGAACCCCTCGATCACCCGTGACGTCTCGGGCGAGGGCGTCCAGCAGGCGTTGCTGAAGATCCTCGAAGGCACCACGGCCTCCGTCCCGCCCCAGGGCGGCCGCAAGCACCCCCACCAGGAGTTCATCCAGATCGACACGACGAACGTCCTGTTCATCGTGGGCGGCGCCTTCGCCGGCCTGGAGAAGATCATCGAGGCCCGCGCGGGCGCGAAGGGCATCGGCTTCGGCGCGACGATCCTCTCCAAGCGCGAGCTGGAGGCCAAGGACGTCTTCGAGGACGTCATGCCGGAGGACCTGGTCAAGTTCGGCATGATCCCGGAGTTCATCGGCCGCCTGCCCGTGATCACCTCGGTCCACAACCTCGACCGCGAAGCGCTCCTCAAGATCCTGGTGGAACCCCGCAACGCCCTGGTCAAGCAGTACCAGCGCCTCTTCGAACTCGACGGCGTGGAGCTGGACTTCGAGCGCGAGGCCCTGGAGGCCATCGCCGACCAGGCGATCCTCCGCCAGACCGGCGCCCGGGGCCTGCGCGCCATCATGGAGGAAGTCCTCCAGGGCGTCATGTACGAGGTCCCGTCGCGCAAGGACGTGGCCCGCGTCGTCATCACGGCCGACGTGGTCCTCTCCAACGTCAACCCGACCCTGATCCCGCGGGACGCCCGCGGCCGCGGCTCCGGCGAGCAGAAGTCGGCGTAACTCCCAGGCACGGAAAGGGGCCCCGGTCGACCGACCGGGGCCCCTTTCCGCGTTGTGCGGGCGTCAGGCCTTGACGCGCACGTCGTTGCGCAGCTTGGCCGCGAGTTCCGCGGCGTCGTCGAGCGAGCCGGCCTGCCCCGAGGCCAGGGAGGCCACGCTGTACGACATCACGAGGGACGCGGTGCTGTGGTCGCCCCAGATGCAGAGCGGCATCTGCATGCTCTTCGGCACGCCCGCGTCCGTGGACGACGAGGCGGAGGTGTCGATCTGGGCCACCTGGCACTTCATGACGCCGTTGGAGAAGCCCGCCGGGTGGACGGTCTCGGGGCTGCCGATCAGCTTGCCCTTGAAGCTGGAACCGCTCTGGTCCTTCTGGGAAGCCGTCTTGATCTTGGCGAACATGGAGTCGACGAGCGCCTCGGGGTCCTTGATGCTCCCGTACACGCCGTTGAACTTGATCGCCTTCTTGGTCAGCCCGCTGCCGCTGTCGTACTCGGCGGCCACCTCCGTGGGGTTCGTCACCCCCCACTTCTCGAAGTCGGACTTGTCGGAGTCGCCGGGGCCGTTCGACGAGTCGGCGGCGTCGCTCTTCGTGTAGGTGCCGTTGATGACGGCCTGCGGAGTCGTCAGCTTGTGCGGACCGTCGTCCGTCACTCCGGTGCCGCCGGCGAACGCGAAGTACGCCCCCACCGCCACGGCCGCCACCACGGCCACCGCGCCGATGATCAGGCCGGTCTTCTTCTTGCCGCCGGCCGGCTGCGGAGCCTGCGGCATGCCGTAGGGCTGCTGCCCGTAGGGGTTCGGCTGCTGCTGGCCGTAAGGATTCGGCTGCTGCGGCACGCCGCCCTGCTGCGGGTAGCCGTAACCCGGCTGCGGCGGGGCGGCCGGAGGTGCCTGCTGGGGGTAGCCATAGCCGGGCTGCGGGGCCTGCGGCTGCTGGCCGTACGGGCCCGGCTGGCCCGGCTGGCCGTAGGGCCCCGGCTGGCCGTACGGACCCGGCTGCCCCGGCTGGCCGTAGGGACCCGGCTGCTGGGGTGGCTGGCCGTACGGGCCCGGCTGGTTGTTGCTCATTTCTGGGTTCCCCCTAGGACGCTTATGTGTTCCTGACATCCTGGCCCAGGCCCGGAAAGCACGCGGCACCGGGGGGCGCACCGTTACAGAACAAACGTGTTTCGGGACCACCCCGTGACACCTCTAAACTGAGCCCCGTGACCGAGAACGCTCAGCAGCAGCCACCCGCGCCCGACACCGAACTGCCGACCCAGTACGCGCCGGCCGATGTAGAGGGGCCGCTGTACGAGCGCTGGGTAGAGCGCGGTTACTTCGAGGCGGACGCCAAGAGCGACAAACCGCCGTTCACGATCGTCATCCCGCCGCCGAACGTCACGGGCAGCCTGCACCTGGGCCACGCCTTCGAGCACACCCTCATCGACGCCCTCACCCGTCGTAAGCGCATGCAGGGTTACGAGACGCTGTGGCAGCCCGGCATGGACCACGCCGGCATCGCCACGCAGAACGTCGTCGAGCGGGAGCTGGGCAAGGAGGGCAAGTCCCGGCACGACCTCGGGCGTGAGGCGTTCGTCGACCGCGTCTGGCAGTGGAAGGCCGAGTCCGGCGGGCAGATCAGCGGCCAGATGCGCCGCCTCGGCGACGGCGTCGCGTGGTCCCGTGAGCGGTTCACCATGGACGAGGGCCTCTCCCAGGCCGTCCAGACCATCTTCAAGCGCCTCTACGACGACGAGCTCATCTACCGCGCCGAGCGCATCATCAACTGGTGCCCGCGCTGTCTGACGGCCATCTCGGACATCGAGGTCGAGTACCAGGACGACGACGGCGAGCTGGTCTCCATGCGCTACGGCGACGGGGAGGACTCCATCGTCGTCGCCACCACCCGCGCCGAGACGATGCTCGGTGACACCGCGGTCGCCGTCCACCCGGACGACGAGCGCTACCGGCACCTCGTCGGCAAGCTCATCAGGCTCCCGCTGACCGACCGTTCCATCCCGGTCGTCGCGGACACCCACGTCGACCCCGAGTTCGGCACCGGCGCCGTCAAGGTCACCCCGGCCCACGACCCGAACGACTTCGAGATCGGCCAGCGGCACGACCTGCCGTCCATCACGATCATGGACGAGCACGCCGTCATCACCGCCCACGGTCCCTTCCAGGGCCTGGACCGGCTCGAGGCCCGCTCCGCCATCGTCGCCGCACTGCGCGCCGAGGGCCGGATCGTCGCCGAGAAGCGGCCGTACGTCCACTCCGTCGGCCACTGCTCGCGCTGCAAGACCACCATCGAGCCGCGCCTGTCCATGCAGTGGTGGGTCAAGGTCGGCCCGCTGGCGAAGGCCGCCGGCGACGCCGTCCGCGACGGCCGCGTCAGGATCCACCCGCAGGAGATGGAGAAGCGGTACTTCGACTGGGTCGACAACCTCCACGACTGGTGCATCTCGCGGCAGTTGTGGTGGGGTCACCGGATTCCGGTCTGGTACGGCCCGAACGGTGAAGTCGTGTGCGTCGGGCCCGACGACGAGGCGCCGACCGGCGAGGGCTGGCACCAGGACACCGACGTCCTCGACACCTGGTTCTCCTCCGGCCTGTGGCCCTTCTCGACCCTCGGCTGGCCCGAACAGACCGAGTCGCTCGCGAAGTTCTACCCGAACTCCGTCCTGGTCACCGGCTACGACATCCTCTTCTTCTGGGTCGCCCGGATGATGATGTTCGGCCTCTACGCGATGGACGGCACCCCGCCGTTCCACACCATCGCCCTGCACGGCATGGTCCGCGACCAGTTCGGCAAGAAGATGTCGAAGTCCTTCGGCAACGCGGTCAACCCGCTGGACTGGATGGACAAGTACGGCTCCGACGCCCTGCGCTTCACGCTGGCCCGCGGCGCCAACCCGGGCGTCGACGTCCCGATCGGCGAGGACTGGGTCCAGGGCTCCCGCAACTTCGCCAACAAGATCTGGAACGCCACCCGTTTCGCCCTGATGAACGGCGCCACGGTGGAGGGCCCGCTGCCGGAGCCGGCGAAGATGTCGGCGACCGACCGCTGGATCCTCTCCCGCCTGAACTCGGTCGTGGCCGAAGTCGACGCCCACTACGACGACTTCCAGTTCGCCAAGCTGTCGGACACCCTCTTCCACTTCGCGTGGGACGAGGTCTTCGACTGGTACGTCGAGCTGTCCAAGACGGTCTTCCTGGCGGGCGGCGAGCCGGCCGAGGTCAGCAAGCGCGTCCTGGGCGAGGTCCTGGACGTCACGCTCAGGCTGCTCCACCCGGTGGTCCCCTTCGTCACGGAGACCCTGTGGACGACCCTCACCGGCGGCGAGTCGCTCGTCATCGCCGACTGGCCGAAGGACAGTGGCTTCCGCGACACGGCCGCCGAGCGGGAGATCGAGAGCCTCCAGTCGGTCATCACCGAGGTCCGCCGCTTCCGCGCCGACCAGGGCCTGCAGCCGGGCCAGCGCGTCCCGGCCCGCCTGGAGCTCGACGGTACGGCCCTCGCCCCGCACGAGGCCGCCATCCGCCAGCTCCTGCGCCTGCAGCCGGAGGGCGACTCCTTCACGGCCACGGCCACCCTGCCGGTCGCCGGCGCCGAGGTGGCGCTCGACCTGTCCGGCACGATCGACGTGGCCGCCGAGCGCAAGCGCCTCGCCAAGGACCTGGCCGCCGCCGAGAAGGAGAAGGCCCAGGCGAACGCCAAGCTCGGCAACGAGGCCTTCCTGGCCAAGGCTCCGGACCACGTGGTGGACAAGATCCGCACGCGCCTGGCCAAGGCCGAGGAGGACATCGCCCGCATCACCGCCCAGCTGGAGAAGCTGCCGCAGGCGTGAGCCGCGTCACGTGAGTGAAAGCCCCCGGTGTGTTCGAGGTACCGGGGGCCTTCGCTTGCCCGCACGGCATCGCCGCCGCTGCTTCAGCGGGCGTCCCAAGCCACTGCATCCATTGTCGGTGCCGCTCCGTAAACTGGGCCCTGTGAGCGACCCGAACGGCACCGACCAGCCCGACCCCCTCGACCACTTCGACGAGATCATCGAGGCCGAGACCACCCGTGACCCCGACCTCGCGGTCATCGAGGCCGGCAGCCGCACCCTGCGCACCCAGGGAGGCCCGCCGCAGGCCGACGTACCCGCGCGGCCCGAGGACCCGGAGGTCGACAAGGCCCTGCGTGAGGTCGAGGCCGAGCTGGCCACCCGCTGGGGCGAGACCAAGCTGGAGCCCTCGGTCAGCCGCATCTCCGCGCTGATGGACGTCCTCGGCGAGCCCCAGCGCTCGTACCCCTCGATCCACATCACGGGCACCAACGGCAAGACCTCCACCGCCCGCATGATCGAGGCCCTGCTCGGCGCCTTCGAGCTGCGCACCGGCCGCTACACCAGCCCTCACGTGCAGTCGATCACCGAGCGGATCAGCCTGGACGGCGCCCCGGTCTCCGCCGAGCGGTTCATCGAGACGTACCAGGACATCAAGCCGTACGTCGAGATGGTGGACGCGTCGCAGGAGTACCGGCTGTCCTTCTTCGAGGTCCTGACCGGCATGGCGTACGCCGCCTTCGCGGACGCCCCCGTGGACGTCGCCGTCGTCGAGGTCGGCATGGGCGGTTCCTGGGACGCCACCAACGTCATCGACGGTGACGTCGCCGTGATCACCCCGATCGACCTGGACCACACCGACCGCCTCGGCGAGACGCCCGCGGAGATCGCCGGCGAGAAGGGCGGGATCATCAAGCAGGACGCGACCGTGATCCTGGCCCAGCAGCCGGTCGACGCGGCGCAGGTGCTGCTGAAGAAGGCCGTCGAGGTGGACGCCACCGTGGCCCGCGAGGGCCTGGAGTTCGGGGTCGTCGCCCGGCAGGTCGCCGTCGGCGGGCAGCTGCTCACCCTGCGCGGCCTCGGCGGCGAGTACCCCGAGGTGTACCTCCCGCTGTACGGCGCCCACCAGGCGCACAACGCGGCCGTGGCGCTCGCCGCCGTCGAGGCGTTCTTCGGTGTCGGCGCCCAGCGCGCCGAGCCGCTGGACATCGACGCCGTCCGCAGGGCCTTCGCCGCCGTGTCCTCGCCGGGCCGCATGGAGGTCGTACGGCGCTCCCCGACCATCGTGCTGGACGCCGCGCACAACCCGGCGGGCGCGCGGGTGACCGCCGAGGCGGTGCAGGAGGCGTTCGACTTCAGCCGGCTGATCGGCGTGGTCGGCGCGAGCGGCGACAAGAACGTACGGGGCCTGCTGGAGGCCTTCGAGCCGATCTTCGCCGAGGTCGTCGTCACGCAGAACTCCAGCCACCGCGCCATGGACGCGGACGAGCTGGCCGCGCTCGCCGTCGAGGTGTTCGGCGAGGAGCGGGTGCAGGTCGAGCCGCGGCTGCCGGACGCCCTGGAGGCCGCGATCACGCTGGCCGAGGAGGAGAGCGAGTTCGCGGGCGGCGGTGTGCTCGTCACCGGTTCCGTCATCACCGTCGGCGAGGCCCGGCTGCTGCTGGGGAAGGGCTGAGGATCGCGGATGCGTACGCTCTGTGCATCGACACTGATCGGTGAGTTCTTCGTCATCGGCTTCGCCGGGCTCGTCGCCATGAAGGACCCGAGCCTGTCCGTGTCCACGGTCTGGCTGGTCAGCGGCATCGCCATGCTGCTGTGTGTGCTGCTGTGCGGCATGGTGACCCGGCCCGGCGGGGTGGCCCTCGGCTGGGCCCTGCAGCTCGCGCTGATCGCCTCCGGCGTCTTCGTCCCGACCATGTACTTCATGGGCGCGGTGTTCGCGGCGCTGTGGTGGGCGTCGGTGCACTTCGGCAGAAAAGTGGACGAGGCGAAGGCCGCATTCGCCGCCCGGGCGGAGTCCGGCTCGTCTACACCTGACGCTGCGTAACGGGGGTCCCGACACGCCCTGTAACCTCGTCCCACCACCGCAGACGACCTCAGAAGGAGTCCACCCGTGAGCCAGCGCACCCTCGTCCTGCTCAAGCCCGACGCCGTCCGTCGCGGCCTGACCGGCGAGATCATCAGCCGTATCGAGCGCAAGGCCGGCTGGCAGATCACCGCGCTGGAGCTGCGTACCCTGGACCGTGCCACGCTGGAGCAGCACTACGGCGAGCACGTCGGCAAGCCGTTCTACGAGCCGCTGGTCGAGTTCATGTCCTCCGGTCCGGTCGTCGTGCTGATCGTCGAGGGCGAGCGGGTCATCGAGGGCGTGCGCGCGCTCGCCGGCCCCACCGACCCGATCGCGGCCGCGCCGGGCTCCATCCGCGGCGACTACGGAGTGATCGTCCGCGAGAACCTGATCCACGCCTCCGACTCCGAGGAGTCGGCCGAGCGCGAGGTGAAGATCTTCTTCCCGGGCCGGGCGTGAGCTCCCGCTGAGTTTTCGGTAATTTTTCTGAGTGGGCGTCAGCTCTGTTCGGTGGCGCCTGACCAGGGACGGCCGTACATTTCCGGCCGTCCCTTGGCATATGCCTTGCCGTTCGGGGGAACGCGTGCCTCCGATGGACCGTCTCCACAAGCGGGGCGGGCGGCCATCTGGTGACAATGGCGGAGACCCTCGCGCAGTGTTCGTGCAGGCGCGTTTACGATGGAGGCCTTCACGTCACAGCACCCGCCTCGCCGACCTGATATGCCCTCAAAAGCTGGGGAAGGCCAGATGAATCCGGATGGGGAACTCAATGTCGTTCATCGGCCGTGACATGGCTGTCGACCTCGGGACCGCCAACACGCTGGTGTACGTCAGGGGTCGCGGGATCGTACTCAACGAGCCGTCCGTCGTCGCGATCAACACCAACACGGGTGGGATCCTCGCGGTCGGTGCCGAAGCGAAGAAGATGATCGGCCGGACGCCGGGCAACATCGTGGCCGTCCGCCCGCTGAAGGACGGCGTGATCGCCGACTTCGAGATCACCGAGCGGATGCTCCGCTACTTCATCCTGAAGATCCACAAGCGGCGGTATCTCGCCCGGCCGCGGGTCGTCGTCTGTGTGCCCTCGGGCATCACGGGCGTCGAGCGCCGCGCCGTGATCGAGGCGTCCTCCCAGGCGGGTGCGCGCCAGGTGCACATCATCGAGGAGCCCATGGCGGCCGCCATCGGCTCCGGCCTGCCGGTCCACGAGGCCACGGGCAACATGGTGGTGGACATCGGCGGCGGCACGACGGAGGTCGCGGTCATCTCGCTCGGCGGCATCGTCACCGCCCAGTCCATCCGGGTCGCGGGCGACGAGCTGGACAACGCGATCATCCAGTACATCAAGAAGGAGTACAGCCTTCTGCTGGGTGAGCGCACGGCCGAGCAGATCAAGATCACGATCGGTTCGGCGTACGACCTCGACGCCGACGAGCACACCGAAGTCCGCGGCCGGGACCTGGTGTCCGGGCTGCCGAAGACCGTCGTCATCTCGGCCGCCGAGGTCCGCAAGGCGATCGAGGAGCCGGTCAACGCGATCGTCGACGCGGTCAAGACGACCCTCGACAAGTGCCCGCCGGAGCTGTCCGGCGACATCATGGACCGAGGAATCGTTCTGACCGGCGGCGGAGCCCTGCTGCGCGGGCTCGACGAGCGGCTGCGCCGGGAGACCGGCATGCCGATCCACATCGCCGAGGACCCGCTGGACAGCGTGGCGCTCGGCTCCGGCAAGTGCGTCGAGGAGTTCGAGGCGCTGCAGCAGGTCCTGGACGCCCAGCCGCGCAGATGACGTCGCTCTTCGATTCCGCCGTACGAGACGTTCTCCTCTCGTGCGGCGGATCGTTGATATAGAGGCATAAGCTCCCCAAATGGGCCCCTCGGGTTTGCGTTTCGCGCATCGCACCGCAAAGGGGCTCCCGAATTCCTATTGAGGAAGGGCACGGCCGCCGCACGTGAGGGACACGAAAGAGAGCCGGCTGCTTCTGGTCCTGCTGATCGCCATCGCGTTCGCGCTGATCACGGTCGACATCCGCGGGGGCCGGAACTCCCCGGTCGACGGTGCCCGGCAGGCCGCGGCCGCGGTGTTCGGCCCCGTCGAGAACGGCCTGTCCTCGGCGGTCGATCCGGTCAGCAACGCCGTCTCCGCGATCCGGGACTCCGGCAACCGGCACGACCGGCTCGCTCTGCTGGAGACGGAGAACGCGGCCCTCAAGGCGAAACTCGGCAGCGACGACCGCAACCGCAGCCGGCTGAACCAGCTCGACAAGATGCTGAAGATCGCCGGCGAGGGCCAGTACGGCATCAAGGGCGCCCAGGTCATCGCCATAGGAGCGGCCCAGGGCTTCTCCTGGACCATCACCATCGACGCCGGCGCCAACGACGGCATCAAGCGCGACATGACCGTCCTCAACGGCGACGGCCTGGTCGGCCGCGTCACCACCGTCGGCCCCGACACCTCCACCGTGCTGCTCGCCAACGACCCCGACTTCACCGTCGGCACCCGCATGGAGGGCAGCGACGAACTCGGCTTCGCCTCCGGGCAGGGCGACCGCCCGCTGCGCGTGGAACTGCTCAACGCCAAGGCGGAGGTGAAGAAGGGCGACCGGCTCGTCACCTTCGGCTCGGAGGCCGACCGGCCGTTCGTGCCCGGCGTGCCGGTCGGCGTGGTCTCCCGCATCGAGCCCTCCAACGGCGGCCTCACCCGCACGATCTACGTCACCCCGTACGTCGGCTTCACCAAGCTCGACATCGTCGGCGTGGTCGTCCAGGCCCCGAAGAAGGACCCGCGCGACGAGGTCCTGCCGGCCCAGCCCAAGCCGGTTCCGACGCCGACGGTGACCGTCACGGTGACCCCCTCGGCGGGCGCGAACAACACGACCGGCCAGCAGCACTAGGAGCTGACTCTTCCATGCGCCTCAACCGGATCCTGCTCTCCAGCGCGCTGGTCGTCGTGGCCCTGGTGATCCAGGTGAGCGTCCTCGCCCGCCTGCATCTGCCGGGCGCCGTCCCGGACCTGCTGCTGCTCACCGTCCTCGGCCTCGCCATGGTGTACGGCCATGTGGGTGGCGCCCTCGTCGGCTTCGGTGCCGGCCTGCTCGCCGACCTGGCCCCGCCCGCCGACCACGCGGCCGGCCGCTACGCCCTCGTACTGTGCGTCACCGGCTACTTCGCCGGGCTCATCAGGCCGGACAACGGCCGCCTGAAGTCGGCGACCGGCCCGATGGCCGTCGTGGTGGCCGCCGCCATCGGCTCCACGCTGCTGTACGCGGGCGTCGGCGCGCTCGTCGGCGACACCGCGGCCCGCCATGTCGGCCTGCCCGGGCTGCTGTTCTCGGCGGCCCTGTACGACCTGCTGCTCGCCCCGTTCGTGGTCCCGGGCATCATGTGGCTGGCCCGCCGGGCGGACAACGATCCGCTGACCGAGTCCGGCCCCGCCGCCAAGGCCGGCGACATCTCCGCCGGCTGGCTCTCCTCCGGCACCGGCCTGCGCATCGGCAGCCAGCGCGGCGGCTTCGGCGCGCTGAAGGCCAAGGCCCGCACCCGCTCCACGCGGGTCGGCCGGATCAAGGGGGTCAAGCGGCTGTGAGCGCGGGTCAGGCGGTCGAAACGCCCGGGGAGTTCACTCGAACGGGTCAGCATTCGTGGAACGCGGGTTCAGAGGCTGGTCGTTCATCATTCGTACGCGTTCTCGCACATGCGCACTGAGAGGGGGAGGCAACCGCAGTGACCAACATCCCCGAGACCGGCCGGACCCCACGGGTCCAGATCCGGCTCGTCGTGATCCAGATCCTCGTCCTCTCCCTGCTCGGCACGCTCGGCGGCCGGCTCTGGTACCTGCAGATCCGCGAGGGCGCCCAGTACCAGAAGGAGGCGTCCGGCAACCACGTCCAGCAGGTCGTCGACCCCGCCGTGCGCGGTGACATCCTGGACGCCCGCGGGGTGGCCCTCGCGGACAACGAGACCCGCCTGGTCGTCTCCGCCTCCCGCACCGACCTGCTCAAGCAGAAGGACGACGGCAAGGCGGTCCTCACCAAGCTCGCCGGTGTCCTCGGCGTGAATCCCGCGGACGTCATCCAGAAGGTCCGGCTGTGCGACGCCAAGACCCCCAAACCGTGCTGGAACGGCTCGCCGTACCAGCCGATCCCGATCACCGACCAGGCGACGCCCAAGCAGGCCCTGCAGATCCGTGAGCGCGCCGAGGACTTCCCCGGCATCACCGCCGAGCCCGAGGCCGTGCGCCGCTACCCGGGCCCGGGCAACGCCAACACCGCGCAGGTGCTCGGCTATCTCTCGCCCGTCACCGACGCCGAGATCCAGAAGGCCAAGGGCACCGACTCGCCCTATCTGCGCTCCGACATGGTCGGCCGCTCCGGCCTGGAGCGGGAGTACGACAAGGAGTTGCGCGGCAAGGCCGGCGTCACCCGCTACGAGGTCGACAACCTCGGCCGGGTCATCGGCAAGGCCAGGTCGGACGCCGCCGAGCCCGGCTCCAACCTGGTCACCAGCATCGACTCCCGCGTCCAGCGCGTCGCCGAGTACGAGCTGGACAAGGCGATGAAGGCCGCCCGCCAGCAGTTCGACAAGAACACCGGCGAGAACTTCAAGGCCGACTCCGGAGCGGTCGTCGTCATGGAGGCCAAGACCGGCCGGATCGTCGCGATGGCCTCGGCACCGACCTACGACCCGAACGTGTGGGTGGGCGGCATCTCCGCCAAGGACTACAAGGCCCTCACCGGCAAGGACTCCGACTACCCGCTGCTCAACCGGGCCATCCAGGGTCAGGCGGCCCCCGGTTCGACGTTCAAGGTGGTCTCCACGGCCGCCGCCGTCCAGGCCGGCTACCCCTGGGACGGCGGCTACCCCTGCACCAGCTCCTACTCGGTCGGCGGCCAGGTCTTCAAGAACTTCGAGGGCGAGAACTTCGGCCCGATCTCCCTCGGCCGCGCCCTGGAGGTCTCCTGCGACACCGTCTTCTACGGCCTCGGCGACCGGGAGTGGAAGAAGGACGGCGGTATCAACCCCAAGAAGGGCCAGCCCAAGGACTGGTTCTTCAAGACCGCCCACCAGTTCGGCCTGGGCAAGGAGACCGGCATCGACCTGCCCAACGAGGTCACCGGCCGCGTCCCCGACCGCCAGTGGAAGCTCGACTACTGGAAGGCCAACAAGGACGCCTGGTGCAAGAGCGGCAAGAAGGACGGCTCCTACGTCGAGAAGATCGCCTACGAGAACTGCCTCGAAGGCAACAAGATGCGCGAGGGTGACGAGATCAACTACTCCATCGGCCAGGGCGACACCCTCGTCACGCCGATCCAGGAGGCCATGATCTACGGCGCCGTCGCCAACGGCGGCACCGAGTACGTCCCGACCATCGGCAAGGCGGTCATCAGCGCCGACGGCAAGAGCGTCCAGGAGATCAAGCCCAAGGTGGAGCGCAAGCTCCCGGTCAGCCAGGCCACCCTCAAGGGCATGGACGACGCGTTCGCGGGCGTCATCACCCGCGGTACGGCCGCGTGGAAGTTCAACGGCTGGCCGCAGAGCAAGATCGCACTGCACGGCAAGACCGGTACCGCCGAGGTCTACGGCAAGCAGACCACCGGCTGGCTGGCCACGTACTCCAAGGACTACTCGGTGATCATGACGATCTCCCAGGCCGGTACGGGTTCCGGTTCCGCCGGTGAGGCCGTGCGCAACATCTACAGCGCGCTCTACGGCGTCCAGGGCGACGGCTCCATCGACACCAAGAAGGCGCTGCTGCCGGAGCCGCAGAAGGGCCTGCCGAAGGTCCGCACGGACGGCACCATCGAGGCCCCGACGGTCGCCGGCGACCCGGCGAAGGACGCCGAGGCCTCCCAGCAGAACAACCCCAGCAACGGCAGCGACCAGCAGCCCGCCACCTCGCCCTCGCCCACCACGGGCAACCGCAACACCCGCAGGCGAGGACGCAGGATCCCCGGGCGGGGAAGCCGGAGGATGCCCTCATGACCGGCGCGAACAGCTTCTCCGTCTCCGGGTACGGCCCCGAGCGGGCCGGCTGGACCAGGATCTTCGCCCGTGACTCGCTGGCCCGCAGGCTCGACTGGCCGATACTGCTGGCCGCCGTCGCGCTGTCCCTGATCGGGTCCGCGCTGGTGTTCTCGGCGACCCGCAACCGCACCGAGATCAACCAGGGCGACCCGTACTTCTTCCTGGAACGCCACCTGATCAACCTCGGCATCGGGTTCGCCCTGATGATCGCCACGCTCTGGCTGGGCCACCGCGCCCTGCGCAACGCCGTGCCGATCCTCTACGGCCTGTCGGTGCTGCTGGCCCTGACCGTCCTCACCCCGCTCGGCGCCACCATCAACGGCCAGCGCAACTGGCTCGTCATCGGCGGCTTCTCGCTGCAGCCCGCCGAGTTCCTCAAGATCGCGATCATCGTGGGCATGGCGATGATGCTCGCGGCCCGGGTGGACGCCGGCGACAAGATGTACCCGGACCACCGGACCGTGGCGCAGTCCCTGGGCCTCGCGGCCGTACCGTGCCTGATCCTGCTGCTCATGCCGGACCTCGGCTCGGTGCTCGCCATGGTGGCCATCATCCTGGGCGTGCTGCTCGCCTCCGGCGCCTCCAACCGCTGGGTCTTCGGCCTGCTCACCATGGGTGTGATCGGCTGTGTCGCCATCTGGCAGCTGCACATCCTGGACCAGTACCAGATCAACCGGTTCGCCGCCTTCGCCAACCCGGGACTGGACCCGGCGGGCGTCGGCTACAACACCAACCAGGCCCGGATCGCCATCGGCTCCGGTGGCCTGACCGGGGCCGGGCTCTTCCACGGCTCGCAGACCACCGGCCAGTTCGTACCCGAGCAGCAGACCGACTTCGTCTTCACGGTCGCGGGGGAGGAGCTGGGCTTCCTCGGCGCCGGCCTCATCATCTTCCTGCTCGGCGTGGTGCTGTGGCGGGCCTGCCGCATCGCCCGCGACTCCACCGAGCTGTACGGGACGATCGTGGCCGCCGGGATCGTCGCCTGGTTCGCCTTCCAGTCCTTCGAGAACATCGGCATGACCCTCGGCATCATGCCGGTCACCGGTCTGCCGCTGCCGTTCGTGTCGTACGGCGGCTCGTCGATGTTCGCCGTTTGGGTGGCCATAGGACTACTGCAGTCGATCAAGGTCCAGAGACCCATGTCGGCGTAGGCCTCCGGCGGTCCGGCGGGTGCTGGACAGGGCGCCGTTCGCCGGGTGGACCACGGGAGTTTTCCGGCCATTCACCCGGCGCTGCCCCTGCCGCACCGCCTCGCGGACAACTAGATTCGATCCATGGCGGATGCGAAACGCGAGATCGAGCGCAAGTACGAGTCCGACGACAGCGGGCTGCCCGACCTGACCGGCGTCGGCCCAGTGGCGGCCGTCCTGGACAAGGGCCTACTGGAGCTCGACGCCATCTACTACGACACCGCCGACGAGCGCCTGACCGCCGCCGCCCTGACCCTGCGCCGCCGCACCGGAGGCTCGGACGCGGGCTGGCATCTGAAGTTCCCGGTCGAACCGGGCGTGCGGGACGAGATCCGGGCCCCGCTCTCCGACTCCGTCCCGGAGGAGATCGCCGCCCTGGTCCGCTCCCGGGTCCGGGACGCCGAGCTGGTCCCACTGGTCCGGCTGCGCTCCGCCCGGGACGTGCGCCACCTGGTCGACGCCGACGGCACCCTGCTGGCCGAGGCGAGCGTCGACGCCGTGACCGCCGAGCGGCTCGGCGGCAAAGGCGGGACCGCGCAGTGGACCGAGATCGAGGTGGAACTGGCCGACGAAGGCGACCCCGCCTTCCTGGACCTGGTGGACAAACGGCTGCGCAGGGCGGGCGTACGCCCCTCGAAATCACCGTCGAAACTCGCCCGGGCCCTGGACCAGACAGGAGGACCGCGCCGCGGGAAGCACAAGCCCGCGCCGCCGGTGACGGCCGGCGACCACGTGCTCGCCTATCTGCGCGCCCAGCGGGACGTACTGGTCGAGCTCGACCCCGCCGTCCGCCGGGACGTGCCCGACTCCGTGCACCGCATGCGGGTCGCCACCCGCCGCGCCCGCAGCACCCTGCGCAGCTTCCGCTCCGTCCTCGACCGCGCCGCCACCGACCCCGTCGCGGACGAGCTGAAGTGGCTCGCGGGCGAGCTGGGCGTGGGCCGCGACCAGGAGGTGATGGCCGAACGCCTGACGGCCGCCACGGACGCCCTCCCGTCCGACCTGGTCGCCGGACCGGTCCCCGAACGACTCGCCTCCTGGGCCGAGGCCCGCCGCGGCGGCGCACATGCCCATCTGACCGGCGTACTGGACTCCCGCCGCTATCTGACCCTGCTGGACACCCTGGACGCCCTCCTCGCCGACCCGCCGCTGCGCAAGGCCGCCGGGAAGAAGCCGCAGAAGGTGCTCACCAAGGCCATGGACAAGGACCTGGCGACCCTGTCCGCCCTGGTCGAGCGGGCGATCGGCGTCCCGCCCGGCGAGGAACGCGACCTCGCCGTGCACGAGGCCCGCAAGAAGGCCAAGCGCACCCGGTACGCGGCCGAGGCGGCCACCGCTGCCCTCGGCAGACCGGCCCGCTCCCTGACCAAGGACATGAAGTCCCTGACCACCCTCCTCGGCGACCACCAGGACAGCGTCATGACCCGCCTGACCCTGCGCGAGCTGTCCTCGGTGGCCCACGCGGCAGGGGAGAGCGCCTTCACGTACGGGGTGCTGTACGGGCGCGAGGAGGCCCGGGCGGCACGCGCGGAGGCGGAGCTGCCCGCCCTGTGGAAGGAGATCACGTCCGGGGCGACCGGCTGAGCGTGCGGGGGAGGTCCTCGGCCGGGTTAGGCTTGATGGTCACCCCTGTCAGCTCACGAAGGTTCGCGAGATGCCTGCCGAAGCCGCCGAGTCGGTGTTCCCGCAGCTCGAAGCACTGCTCCCGCACGTGCAGAAGCCCATCCAGTACGTCGGCGGAGAGCTCAACTCCACCGTCAAGGACTGGGACGAGTGCGAAGTCCGCTGGGCACTCATGTACCCGGACGCGTACGAGGTCGGCCTGCCCAACCAGGGCGTCCAGATTCTCTACGAGGTCCTCAACGAGCAGGAGGGCGTCCTCGCCGAGCGCACCTACAGCGTGTGGCCGGACATGGAGACGCTGATGCGCGAGCACGGCGTCCCGCAGTTCACGGTCGACAGCCACCGCCCGGTGAAGGCATTCGACGTGTTCGGCCTCAGCTTCTCCACGGAGCTGGGCTACACGAACATGCTCGCCGCCCTGGACCTCGCCGGAATCCCCCTGGAGTCCAGGGGGCGCACGGACGACGACCCGATCGTCCTGGCGGGCGGCCACGCCGCCTTCAACCCCGAGCCGATCGCCGACTTCATCGACGCGGCGGTCATCGGCGACGGCGAGCAGGCCGTGCTCGACATGACCCGGATCATCCGCGAGTGGAAGGCCGAGGGCCGCCCCGGCGGCCGCGAGGAGGTGCTGTTCCGCCTGGCGAAGACGGGCGGGGTGTATGTCCCGGCGTTCTACGACGTCGAGTACCTCCCGGACGGCCGCATCGCCCGAGTCGTCCCCAGCAGGTCGGGCGTTCCGTGGCGCGTGTCCAAGCACACGGTGATGGACCTCGACGAGTGGCCCTACCCCAAGCAGCCCCTGGTCCCCCTGGCCGAGACGGTTCACGAGCGCATGTCGGTGGAGATCTTCCGCGGCTGCACCCGCGGCTGCCGCTTCTGCCAGGCCGGCATGATTACCCGCCCGGTCCGCGAGCGCTCGATCACGGGCATCGGCGAAATGGTCGACAAGGGCCTCAAGGCAACAGGCTTCGAGGAGGTGGGCCTCCTGTCCCTGTCCTCCGCGGACCACTCGGAGATCGGCGACATCGCCAAGGGCCTGGCCGACCGCTACGAGGACGACAAGATCGGCCTCTCGCTGCCCTCCACCCGCGTCGACGCCTTCAACATCGACCTGGCGAACGAGCTGACCCGAAACGGCCGCCGCTCGGGCCTCACCTTCGCCCCCGAGGGCGGTTCGGAGCGCATCCGCAAGGTCATCAACAAGATGGTCTCCGAGGACGACCTGATCCGCACGGTCGCCACGGCCTACGGCAACGGCTGGCGCCAGGTGAAGCTGTACTTCATGTGCGGCCTGCCCACGGAGACCGACGACGACGTCCTGCAGATCGCCGACATGGCGACGCGCGTCATCCAGAAGGGCCGCGAGGTCTCGGGCTCGAACGACATCCGCTGCACGGTCTCGATCGGCGGTTTCGTCCCCAAGCCCCACACCCCCTTCCAGTGGGCCCCGCAGCTGAGCGCGGAGGAGACGGACGCCCGGCTCGCGAAGCTCCGCGACAAGATCCGCGGCGACAAGAAGTACGGCCGCTCGATCGGCTTCCGCTACCACGACGGCAAGCCGGGCATCGTCGAGGGCCTCCTCTCCCGCGGCGACCGCCGCATCGGCGCGGTCATCCGCGCGGTGTACGACGACGGCGGCCGCTTCGACGGCTGGCGCGAGCACTTCTCCTACGACCGCTGGATGGCCTGCGCCGACAAGGCGCTCGCACCCTACGGCGTCGACGTCGACTGGTACACCACCCGCGAGCGCACCTACGAGGAGGTCCTGCCCTGGGACCACCTCGACTCCGGCCTGGACAAGGACTGGCTCTGGGAGGACTGGCAGGACGCCCTCGACGAGACGGAGGTCGAGGACTGCCGCTGGACCCCGTGCTTCGACTGCGGCGTCTGCCCGCAGATGGACACGGCCATCCAAATCGGCCCGACCGGCAAGAAGTTGCTGCCGCTGACGGTCAAGAACGCAGCTCCGGCGCCGGCTTCGAGTGGGCACTCGCACTGAGGTGGGGGAGGCACTCGATCGGGTGATTGAGATGCCGGCGGGAGTGTGTGAGGACGAGGGGGAGGACGGACTCCACGCTTACGGATGACTGTGTGAGCCGTTGAGCCCCTTGCCTGGCAGCAAGGGGCTCAACGGTATCCCGTGCCGAGAGAAGGGGTGCGTCGGTCACGACATCGTCTTTTCCAGTAACAACGTCTATTCCCGCGACCGGGGGCACTGGCCCTAGGGCTCGCAAGAAAACTCGTTGTGAACGTGAAGGCGAAGACCGGGAACTGAACTGCGGCGCCCGCATCACGGCTTGCGGCGGGGGAGAGGAGTGCCCGCGCTCGGGCCCCGGCCGTTGGCTGAAGAGATTGCCAGGTCGGTCGGCTGGCCCTTGTGGTGCGCCGTGTGCGTGTGCCGGGGTGTCGACGTGCCGGTGCGGTGGTTGCGTCCTTGAGGGGCAGTGGCCACCGTGAACGGGTGATTCTCGTTCCAGGCTGGATGTGGCAGCGGGGGTCGGTGTGCCGGGCTGTGGGCGCCGGACTTGCCGCCGGTGTCTTCTTCGGGGCCTTCGTTCTCATCGAGGCGAGGTCATGGGCGGGCGCCGCGGTGGTCTTCGTGGTGCTGAGCCTTTTCTACGGGGTCCGGGTGGCACGCCGTATGGACAGGATCTGGCCCGAGGCCAAGGGCATGAACCGCGCCGATCGCGCGGCTGTGGTGCGCGCCACCCGGCGGGGCGAGGCCATCGGCGATCCCCGGCTGGCGCCCTCCGTCATCGGGTACGTCGGCGCCCTGCGCCGGGCCGCCGAGGAGGAGCGGCTGCGCCGCTGGGTTGTCCTGCTCGTCACCGCGCTCGCGCTCGTTCTCGCCGTGTACGACACCGTGATGAGCGCCACGGGCGAGATCACCGCCTCGTGGCTGATGGTCGTGCTCCTCCTGGCCGACCTGATGTGGTGGCCTCGCAGTCGAGCCGGCCTTCTGGCCCGAGCCGATCGGGCGGCAGGGTCGGCCCGCCGCATGACGGACGCGGGTTGAACACGGGCGGGAGCGACCGGGTGGCCCGCGGGTGAGCGAGGAGGAGGTGACCGCTGCGCCAGGCGCGGTCGGCGTTTCGCGTCCTGGCCCGCCGGTGCCGTCGGCTGCCTTCCGGGCGTTCGCGCCGCGGTGCATGGTCCGCCGCCGGGAATCTTTCGGGGGCCGGGCGTAGCGTGAAATGACGGATTCATATCCGAACTCAGTGTGGCGCGCTGCGGCGAGCGGTCCTGATCACTGGCCTCAGGAGGCCGCACGAATCCAGCGCGCCGACACGTTTCTCGGGCGCTGAGAGACGAAAGGCCGCTCATGCCTCGATCCATGCGCGCGCTCGTAGCCGTAGAGGCCGGCGAGCCCACCGATGTCCTGCGGCTGGAATCCCGGCCTGTTCCCACGCCGGAATCCGGTCAGGCGCTGATCCGTGTGAAGGCGACTCCGATTCACGCCAGTGATCTGCACGTGCTGCGCGGCCGCTACGGCTTCTCCCCGGGGTTTCCCGCTGTCGGGGGTCACATGGAATGCGTGGGTCGTATTGCGGCCCTGGGCCCGGATACCGAGGGACTGAGGGTCGGTGAGCGCGTGGTGGCCGCTGTGGTCCCGGCGGTACCCGGGCCCCCCGTGGCCGGCACCTGGCAGGAGTACCTCGTTGCCGACACGCGAAGGCTGCTGCCGGTCCCTGACCAGCTGAGCGACTCCAGCGCCTGTCAACTCGCCGTCAACCCGTTGACCGCGCTGCTCCTCGTGACGCGCGAACTCGACGTACAGCCGGGCGAATGGCTGCTGCAGACGGCCGCGGGCTCCACCGTCGGCCGGCTCGTCATTCAGCTGTCCAGGCATCTGGGTGTTCGCACGATCAATGTCGTGCGGCGACGCGATGCCGTCGAGGAGATCAAAGCGCTGGGTGGTGACGAGGTCATCTGCACCGAGGACGAGGACCTGGTGCGGCGTGTGGCTGAGACAGCGGGGCCGGCCGGCGTGCGGAAGGCCGTCGACTGTGTCGCGGGGCCCGTGGGTGCCCAGGTGTCCCAGGCCTTGGCTCCGGGAGGGGAGCTCGTGGTCTACGGCGCGCTCTCGACCCATCGGCAGACCGACCCTGCGGCACTGACGATCCCGCTGCAGGCACGCTCGGTCATCTACGAGACCAAGGCCGTCCGTGGCTTCTGGCTGAACCGCTGGTTCGGCACTGCCCCACCGGAGGATGCGCTGCGCGCGCTGTCCCGGGTTCGCGGTCTCGTCGTCGACGAGGTGCTGAGCATCCCCCGGGGGCGGACGTTCCCGATCGAAAGCTTCAAAGAGGCCGTCTCGCTCGCCGAAGCACCCGCACACGGCAGCAAACCGCTCTTCGTCTTCGAAGACGGCCAATGATCAACTGTGCTGCGCGTGCCGCACCAGCCGTCGGGCAAAGCCTCAGGGGCGACGAGCGGTGAGGTGATCCCACTGTCGGTTCATCGATGCGAGCGGTTCCCCTGAGTGGGTGAAATCGCTTAAATTGTCCCGACTAGGATGGATGTGGATTGTGCGGATGTAGATCGCTGCAGGTACGCATCCGACCCCATGTGGCTCAGCGGGCCAGCGGAGGTGACTGTCGGCAGTGGTGAAGTCCAGAGGCGGCGATGCGCACAACACCGACCCGTTCATGCCCCGCTCCTCCCATCCGCTGCACCAGCCGCAGGGCTCGGGGACCGTACAGGCCGTACGGCCTTCGGAGCGGCCCCTCATACGGATGCGGCTGCTCGAAGCCGTGGACGAGGACCGGCGCGACGTCGACGTGCTGCTGACCGCGCTCCAGCAGGCGGTGGCCGAGGTGCACGGCTTGGGCGGCATGGTTCATCTCCCGGGCGGCGGTATGAGCGGCATCCTCTACCTGGTCGCTCACAGCGGCCTGCCGGAGTCGATGATCCGGCCCTGGCTGATCATCCCGGCACGGGGCACGGCGCCGCCCAGCAGGGCCGCCCGCGAGGACGCCCTCACCTGGCAGCCCGACCTGGCCCCGCCCGACCCGGTGCCGGGCCGGGACCCCGCTGCCCTGTGGCCCTCCCGAGTCCCCGCCGGCATCGCTCACCTGGCCGTCCCCATTCCGGGCGGCCGGCGACGGGGCGCGCTCTCGGTCCTCTTCGCCCCGGGCGACGAGCCCGGCGCGGCGGAGTGCTCCTTCCTGAACGAGGTGGCGGCATGGATGTCCGAGAGGCTCAGGTCGTCCGGGATCCTCGGTCCGTCCGCCACCCTGCTGCGCGCCCTGGAGAACGGGGCGGGACCGCGGGAGACTCCCCCGTGGGACGCCGAGGGGGAGGCATCCCGGTGGGACGCGGAAGGGGTGCCATCCATCACGTACACCTGGGACCTGCGGACCGGTGAGCTGACCTCCGACCGACCCGTCGAGGAGGTGCTGGCCGGCATCGATCCGGGGGTGATGGCCGGCGGCATCGAGGCGTGGGCGGAACTGATCCACCCGGACGACCTGCCGGGGGCGGTCAGCGGCTTCGACATGGGCATCCAGCTCCGCGGCGGCTTCCAGGACGAGTACCGGGTCCGGCGCCAGGACGGCACGTACCTCTGGATCGAGGCTCGCGCCCGGACGCTCACGGACGAGGAGGGGACACCGGTGAAGGTGATCGGCACCCTCCGGGACAGCAGCGAGACGCACACCGCCGCCGAGTCGGTGGGTCGGGCGCTGCGGCACATGAGCGACGGCTTCGTCTCCCTGGACACGGACTGGCGCATCGGATTTCTCAACCAGGCCGCCGAGCGGCTCTTCGGCGCCGCGGGCGATGTGGCCGGAGCCCTGCTCTGGGACATTCCCGCGCTGCATGCCGTGCCGGGGCTGGAGCAACGGTTCCGGGCCACGGCGGCCGAGGGCCAAGCGGCCGGATTCGACGTACCGGGGCCGGACGGGACGTCCTGGTACCACCTGCGGCTGGTCCCGGTGCCGCAAGGCCTGACGCTCTACATCACCGACACCACCGAGCGGCATCTGCGGGAGCTCGAGCGGTCCGCGGCGGAGCGGGCGGCGGCGGAGCGGGCGGCCCTGGTGCAGCGGATCACGCGGGAGCTGGCCGAGGCCGTCACGGCGCAGGATGTGATGGCCGCGGTGGCCGACGGCGTGATGACCCCCCTCGGGGCCACCGGACTCGTCATGCTCGGCGTGGTCGGCGACCGCCTGACCGTGGTCGGCTCCCGGGGATATTCGGAGCGCTTCACCCGGCAGCTGGACGGGCAGTGGACGGTGAGGGACACCACCAGCCCGCTGGGGGACGCCCTGCGCACCCGCACCACGCTCTTCATCTCCTCCCCGGAGGAGTTCCTGAATCGATACCCGAGGACCGAGATCCTGATCCGGGAGGGTGGCAAGCAGGCGTGGGCCTTTCTGCCGCTGGCGGTATCGGGGCGCGAGATCGGCGCGGCGGTGATCTCCTTCGGGCGACCGCGGGTGCTGAACGATGACGAACGAACGCTGCTGACGGCGCTCAGCGGACTGATCGCGCAGGCCCTGGAGCGGGCCGGGCTCTATGACGAGGCGACGACCCGGGCCCGTACTCTCCAGCGCAGCCTGCTGCCGCGGGCCCTGCCCCAGCTGCCCGAGGTGACGGCGGCGGCGCGCTACCAGCCGGCCAAACAGGGGGCCGACGTGGGCGGCGACTGGTACGACGTGATCCCGCTGTCCGCGGCCCGGGTGGCGCTCGTGATCGGCGACGTCATGGGCCACGGCATGGCCGAGGCCGCCACGATGGGTGCCCTCCGCACGGCCGTGCGCACCCTCTCGGAGCTGGAGCTGCCACCCGACGAAATCCTCGGTCACCTCAACGACATCGTCGGCGACCTGGGCAACGATGCCTTCGCGACCTGCCTGTACGGCATCTACGACCCGGTGACCCGGCGTCTGTCGTACGCCAGCGCCGGTCATCCGCCCCCGGCGGTGGCCCACCCCGACGGCCCCGTCACCTTCCTGCCCATGACCCCGGACCCGCCGCTGGGGGTGGCCGCTCCCCCCTTCGAAACCCTCGAGACCCTGCTGCCCGCCGACAGTCTGCTCGCCCTCTACAGCGACGGCCTGGTCGAGAGCAAGGACAGGGACGTCACCACGGGCATGAGCCGCCTCGCCGAGCTCCTCCTCCAGTCCGTGAACGCCATGCCGGCCGCACCGGCGGACGCGTCCGGCCTGGATGCCCTCTGCGCCACCCTCACCTCTGCTCTCCTGCCCGCCCAAGGCGCGCTGGTGGACGACGCCGCCCTGCTGCTGGCCCGCACCCACCCGCTGGACGCGGAGAACGTCGCGGAGTGGCCGTTGCCGGAGGACCCGATGGCGGCAGGCCAGGCCCGTGAGCTGGTCCGCGCCCAGCTCACCGACTGGGACCTGGCCGACGAGGACCTGATCATGACCACCGAACTCCTGGTCAGCGAGCTGGTCGGGAACGTCGTACGGCACGCCTGCGGCCCCATCCGGCTGCGCATGCTCCGCAGCCGCGCACTGATCTGCGAGGTCTCCGACGCCAGCCTGACCACGCCGCACATCCGCCACACCTCCGCCACCGACGAGGGCGGCCGAGGCCTGCAGCTCATCTCCGCACTCTGCCGGCGCTGGGGCACCCGGCACACCCGGACCGGCAAGTCCATCTGGACCGAACAGCCTCTCCCCACGGCCTCGGCCTGACGCGCGAGCTCACTGACGTGAGTGAGGCTCGCGGGTCCGATCTCGGCCCGGTGCCGGGTGCGGACTCGGCCGACGTCGAGACGTTCAGTCGAGACGTTCAGCCGAGGGTCGCGAGGTGGTCGGCGGTTCCCCCGTGCCACTCGATCATGAAAAGGGTGGCGTCGTCGGTGGTGAGCCCGCCCCGTTCGTTCTTCAGCGTGTGGGAGAGGCGGCGCAGATCCGCCCGCACACCCACTGACGGCTCTTCTCCCAGGCGGTTGACGCAGTGGATGAGGCGTTCCTCGCCGAACACCTCCCCGCCGACATGCTCTTCGATGATGCCGTCGGTGTAGCAGAGCACCCGGTCGCCTCGTTGGAGCACGTGTTCCTTGACTCGGGGCATTTCGCCGCCGAAACCAACGGGCAGCGTCGTCGCGCTCTCCAGTTGCCGCACCACCCGGCCGCCGCGGATCAGCAGCGGCGCGGGGTGGCCCGCGTTGACCAGCTCCATCTGACCGGTGGTGATGTTCAGGTGCATCAGCTGCGCCGTGACGAAGTGGTCGGGGCCGAACTGCCGGGAAATGGCCTCGTCCATGAACGTGTATTTCTCGTCCAGGCTGATGAACACGCGCCGGGCATGCCGGTAGGCGCCGATGGCCACGGTCGCCATCGTGGCGGCGTCCAGGCCATGGCCCATCGCGTCGATGACGGCCATGTGCAGGATGTTGTCGTTGAGGGCGTAATCGAAGCTGTCGCCGGCGACGCGATAGGCGGGCTCCAGGGCCCCGGCCACCTCGACCTGGGGAACGGACATCGTCAGCGGCGGCAGCAGGCTCCACTGGATCTCCGCGGACACGCTCATCGGCTCCCGGCGCCGGGCCTGGAAGAACTGGTCGGTATAGGCGTTCTTGGTGACCAGCATGTCGGCGACCAGGCTGGCGAGCCTGTGCAGCAGGCGCCGGTCGTCGTCGCCGACGGCGTCCAGGGTGAGGGCCATGACGCCCACCTGGTCACTGCCGTCCAGCAGCGGCAGATAGATCCGGACGCCTGCGGCCTGCGGCACCTCGACGGCGTCCCCGCGCAGGAAAGCCCGCCCGGCGGGGGAGTCGGCCATCGGCTCCGGCTGGGTCACGTGCAGTTTCCTGCCCGGCAGCGGCACCAGCAGCTCCTGCGCGTAGTCCTGGAGCAGGATGGAGACGTCACGACCGCCGATCCTGGCCACCCCCTCCGCGATCAGCGGGGCGATCATCTGGGGCGGCAGCAGCCGCGCTCTGTCCAGCAGCAGGCCGAGCAGCCGCTCGCCGAAGCCCTCCGATCGGTCGATGCTCTCCGTGCCCATGGCCCGGTGGATCACCCGCTTTCCCGTCCTCGCTGCCGACCACCTCCGCACAACGTGACCCGGGAAGCCGCCGGAGCGGTTCATTACGCCACGCGCGGCATGTCGGCCGCGGGGCGGCGGCGTTGCGGGGATCCGAACAGCACGACGATGCAGCCTCTCCGCCGCGCGGGGCGCGCTGCTGACGGACCACCAGGAGGGCGGGGTGCCGGCCGGGCCGGATCGGGGTCGACCCGGGCGTCGTACGGGAGTTGATCCGGGCGTCGTACAGGAAAGGGAGGGTCGGCGGCGCCACCTGTAGCCTGAACCCCGCAGCGAGCCCGTTACCACACCACAGTGCTGGAGCGCCGAACCCGTGCCCCTCGTCAGCGTCGTCACCGTCGCCGGTGAGGCGTTGACCAGCGGTTGCAAGGCAGGGCGCTGCCGCTGGGCGAGGCCGTCTCCGAGGGCCGGATCCCCGATGAACCCGGAGTTCTCCTGTCCAGGCCGGAGGGGCCGCGTGCCTCGGCCGGCATCGGTCCCCCGTACAGCGCTCCGCGAACCAGGAAGAGAGTCGTGAACGTCGTCTCCATCGTCACCCCGGTACACATCGATGCTGTCCGTTTTCTTCCCGACGCCTACGCCTCTCTGCTCTCCCAGGACCTTCCCGAGGGATGGTCCTGGGAGTGGTGCGTGCAGGAGGACGGCAGCGGCGTGCGCGCACAGTCGTATCTGCCGGCCGACGATCCACGGATCCGGATCTCGGCGTCCCGCGCCGGCGGCCCCCACGTGGCACGCACCATGGCATTCGCCCGCTCGACCGGTGTCTACCTGAAGACCCTGGACTCCGACGACCAGCTCACCGCCGGCTCTCTCGCACGGGACATCGCCGTGCTGGAGGAGGACGCCTCGGTCGGCTGGACGACATCGCGGGTCGTCGACCTCCTCGAGGACGGCAGCACCGTCTCCTTCGAACTCAGCGACCCGCAACCGGGCCGGCTCCCCCGGGGAAGCGCGTTCCGCTTCTGGACCGAGCACCACCGCCCCCAGGTCCACCCCGCCACCCTGTGCGTGAGGCGCTCCCTGCTGGCGCTGCTGGGTGGCTGGATGGCCCTGCCGGCCTCGGGCGACACCGGACTTCTCCTCGGTCTGGACGCCTTGGCCGACGGATGGTTCATCGGCGACACCGGACTGGTCTACCGCAAGCACGGCGGCCAGATCACCGCCCATCCCCACCACCGGCGCGGAGAGGAATGGGAGGCCCGGATGTCTCTGATCCGTGAACATGCCGAGGCGATCCGAGCGTGGACCGACACCGAGAGGCCGTGAAACCACCGCCCCAAGGGCGGTCGGCGGGCGTCGGACGCGCCGCCCGGTTTTGTGACCGGCGCGGTTCCCGCTGCTGCCCTGCGCTGTTGCGGAGGGAACCGGCCCGGCGGTGCAATCAAGTGTGAGGCACTTCGACGGCGCCGTGTCCGCCGGCCGCCCCGCCCCCGGGACGGGGGCCGGCCGGAAAGGGCTCAAGAACGACGCCCTGGGCATGTTCTCCTCGGTGGCCATGGGCCTTGCCTCCGCCGGCCCGGCGTACAGCCTGGCCGCCACCCTGGGCGTCATCGTGGCGGGGGTCGGACTGCAGGCCCCGATCGTCACGATGCTGGCGTTCATACCGATGGTGCTGGTCGCGTGCGCCTTCCGGGAGCTCAACGCGAGCAACTCCGACTGCGGGACCACCTTCAGCTGGGCCACCCGCACCTTCGGGCCGCGCACGGGGTGGATGGGCGGCTGGGGCCTGATCGTCGCCAACATCATCGTCATGGGCAACCTCGCCCAGATCGCCGCTGCGTACGGCTTCCGGCTGGTGGGCCTGGACGGACTGGCGGACGACAGGTTCTGGACGACCGTGGCGGGCGTCGTCTGGATCGCCATGCTGACCGTGATCTGCTACGTCGGCATCGAGTTCTCGGCGGCCGTCCAGCGCTGGTTGCTGTGCCTGGAAATGGTGATGCTGTTCCTTTTCTCCATCGCCGCGCTGGTGAGGGTCTACACCGACCCTCCCGCGACGGCGATCCACGTCTCGGCCTCCTGGTTCAACCCCTTCGAGGTGCCCTCGGTAAGCGCCCTGACCTCGGGAATCCTCGCGGGGGTCTTCATCTACTGGGGCTGGGACACCGCATTCTCGGTCAACGAGGAAACCATCGACAGCGCGCGCATCCCCGGGCGCTCCGCGGTCGTGTCCACCGTGCTGCTCCTGATCACGTACAGCCTGGTCTCCACCTCGGCGCAGGCGTTCGCGGGAGTCGGCACCTCGGGCATCGGGCTCGGCAACACCCACAACTCGGGCGACGTGCTGTCCGGGCTGGGCGACGCCGTGTTCGGGAGCCACGACATGGGGCTGCTCCTGTCGAGACTGCTGATCCTGATGGTGCTGACCTCCGCGCTGGCTTCCGCCGAGACCACCATCCTGCCCCTGGCCAGGACCGTCTTCTCCATGGCGGTCCACAAGGCGGTCCCCTCCCGGTTCGCCCGGGTCCACCGCAGGTTTCTCACTCCGACCTGGGGGACCGTCGGCATGGGAGCGGCCTCGATCGCCTTGTTCGTCCTGCTGGCGTCGTTCAGCCGGAACGTCCTGGCCGACTCGATCGACTCGGTCGGTCTCGCGATCGCGTTCCAGTACGGCCTGACCGGCTTCGCCTGCATCTGGTACTACCGCAAGGTCCTGACCCGCAGCGCCAGGGACCTGGTCTTCAAGGGCGTACTGCCGGGGCTGGGCGGGCTGATGATGATCTCGCTGTTCGTCTACGCCGCCTTCGTCGTCTACGCGAACCCCGGGTACGGCACGACAGCCGTCGACCTGCCGCTGATCGGCAGGACGGGCGGCGTCACCGTCCTGGGCCTCGGCTCCCTGCTGATCGGCCTCCTGCTGATGCCGGTGGTCACCCGGGGTCACGCCGTGGCCCTCAAACTCCAGCGGAGCCTGCTTCCGCGCCGTCTGCCGACGCACGCCGCCGTCGACTCGGCGAGCCGTTACCTGCCCGCCGACAGCGGGTCCGGGGTGGGCGGCGACTGGTACGACGTCATTCCCCTGTCGGGTACCCGGGTCGGCCTGGTCGTCGGGGACGTGCTCGGTCATGGCCTGCGTGCCGCGGCCACCATGGGACGCCTGCGTACGGGCGTGCGCGTTCTGGCCCGGCTGGACCTGAGCCCGGACGAGCTGCTGTCCCGCCTGGCCGACCTGGTCGAGCAGACCGCGCACGAAGGCGAGGCCGGCCAAGGCCCGGGACACCTGAGGCCGTACGTCGACGAGGCGCTGGGCGTGAGCTGCCTGTACGCGGTGTACGACCCCGTCTCGGGGAAGTGCAGCCTCGCCCGGGCCGGGGACTCCGTGCTGGCCGTCGTACAAGCCCACACGGGCGTCGTCGACTATCCGGAGCTGCCGACCGGGCCGCCGCTGGGAATCGCCGGCCTGCCCTACGAGAGCACGGAACTGGACCTCGCCCCGGGCAGTCTCGTCGCCCTCTCCACGGACGGCCTCCTCCAGGCGGCCGACGACCGTGACGCCGGGCTCGCGCAGCTGTCCCGCGTCCTGGGCGACGGCCGAGCGCCCCTGGAGACACTGTGCGACCGCGCGGTGAGCGCCCTGTTGCCGGGGCCGGTGGACGTGGACGCGACACTGCTCGTGGCCCGCACCCGCCGGCTCGACCGCAAGCAGTTCGCCGAGTGGGCGGTGCTCCCGGACCCGGCGGCGGTGGCCACCATCCGCACCACCGTCAGCAAGCAACTCGGTGAATGGGAGCTGGGCGACCTGGCGTTCACCACCGAGCTCATCGTCAGCGAACTGGTCACCAACGCCATCCGCTACGTCGGCGGTCCGATCAAGGTACGCCTGATCCGCGACCGGGCCCTGATCTGCGAGGTCTCCGACACCGGCCACACCGCGCCCAACCTGCGGCACGCCGCGAGTGACGAGGAGGGCGGACGGGGCCTGTTCATCATCGCCCAGATGACCCATCACTGGGGTACGCGCTACACACCCACGGGAAAGATCATCTGGACCGAGCAGGACCTGCCGCGACCGGACGGCACTTAGCACGCGGGGGTGGCGCGGACATGCGCCTGCCGGACCGGGCACCTGCCCTCTTCGGGCGGGTCTTTCTGGTTACCCAGCCGGTACGGGCAGCCCCGGTCGTCCCGGAGTGCCGCCGCGACGCCTGACTCCGGTCCCGGAGAACGTCGTCGTGGCCCGGCGCTTCGTACGCTCGGTGCTCGACGGTGTCGCACCGGATCTGGTGGACACCGCCGAGCTGCCACCCCGTTCCCGGAGACATGAGACGCCCGCCGCGGCCCTCATCGAGTGCCTGCGAGGCCGGATCGCCGGATCCGAACGGGCGGTGCCGGCGTCTACTCCGGTATGGAACCTCACAAGCCGCCTCCCCGGCCCCGGCAGCCGGAAGGGTTCTGACCGTCGCGATCCGGGTGCCCCTGCGGATCGTCGTCCTGGTGCTGGTGGTGCCGGTGCGCATGGCGTGGGACGCCCTCGTCGTCGCCGGAAGGTTTCTGCGGGACACCGTGCTCAGGCCGCTCGGCCGGGCGCTGCTGTGGGTCGGAAAGGCCCTGTTCGTGTGGCCGTCCGTGGGCCTGTGGAGCTATGTCCTGGTCCCCGTCGGCAGGGCGCTCGCCTGGCTCGGCACGGTTCTCGTCGTCGTACCGGCCCTGTGGTGCCACCGGTACGTGCTCACGCCCCTCGGGCACGCCCTCGCGTGGGTGTACGCGCGCGTGCTCAGCCCGATCGGGCACGCGATCACCTGGCTGCTGAGGGGCGTCGGCGCGGTCCTCGCCGCCGTCGGCACCGGCGTGTACACGGCCGTCGCCCGGCTGGCCAGGCATCTGCTCGTCGTACCCGCGCGATGGCTGTACGACCGGGTGCTCACGCCCGTCGGGCGTGCTGTCGCCCGGTGTGTACGAGGGCTGGGCCGGCTGCTCGGCCTGATCGGCACCGGCATCGGGGTCGCCCTGTACTGGACTCTCCGCGTCCTCCTCGTCCTGCCGGCCCTCGCGCTGCGGCGCCGGGTTCTCGCCCCCGTCGGCCGGTTCCTCGCCGTCGTCGCGCGTGAGGTCGGCGACGCCCTCGGGCACGCCTGGCGGATCGCCGGACGGATCTCCCGGGCCCTCGGCCGGGCGCTCGGGGCCCTCTTCCGGTGGATCTTCGTGGAGCCCGTGCGCTGGGTGTACCGGACCGTCCTGACCCCGGCCGGTCACCTCGTCCGGGACGGCGTCCTGCGGCCCGCCGCCGAGGGCGCACGCGTGCTGGGCCGAGCCGTCCGCGAGGCCCTGACCGGCGCCCGCGACACGGTACGGCAGGCCCGCGCCGACCTCCGGCGGATGCTGTTCGGGGAACCACGGCAGGCGGCCGCTGTGGACCGGCGGGAACCTCAGGGGCGCGCGGCACGTACTCTTGGTAGCAGTACGACCGCACTCACGAAGGACTAGGACACTGGGCAAGCGACAGCCCGAAGGCCCGCCGCCCGCACCCGCGGTGCAGCGCATCCGACTGCGCTACACCAAGCGCGGCCGCCTGAGGTTCACCAGCCACCGAGACTTCCAGCGCGCCTTCGAGCGTGCGCTGCGCCGCGCCGAGGTGCCCATGGCGTACTCGGCCGGGTTCACGCCGCATCCGAAGGTGTCGTACGCCAATGCCGCACCCACCGGCACGGGCAGCGAGGCGGAGTACCTGGAGATCGCGCTCACCGCACCGCGCGACCCGGAGACCCTGCGCGTCCTCCTCGACGAGTCGCTGCCCCCCGGGCTCGACGTCGTCGAGGCGGTCGAGGCGCGGACCCCGGGCCTCGCCGACCGGCTGACGGCCTCCGTCTGGGAGCTGCGGCTGGACGGCGTCGACCCGGCCGACGCCGGGCGCGCGGTCGACGCGTTCCACCGGACGGAGACCGTCGAGGTCCAGCGGATGACCAAGAGCGGCGTCCGCACCTTCGACGCCCGCCCGGCCGTGGTGAGCCTGGAAACGCACGGTTCACCGGCTGATAGGCCTACCGACCAGCCCTGTGCGATACTGCGGCTGGTTGTTCGGCACGTGACGCCTGCCGTACGACCCGACGACGTCCTGTCCGGTCTCCGCGCCGTGGCCGACCTGGCGCCGCCGGTCCCCGCAGCGGTGACCAGGCTGGCGCAGGGGCTGCTCGATGAAGAGACCGGCACGGTGACCGACCCGCTCGCGCCCGACCGCGAGGCAGCCGGGGCCCTGACGGCCGCACCGGCCGCCGCCGCGACGGCGCCGACGCCGGAAGGTCCCGCGTAGGGACGGACGTCGTAAGCGCCGCCCTCGTACTCGGGAGCCACCTGGGTCGGGCAGCGCACCGACCAGAAGACTTTCGCCAGGCCGTACCGACAAGGCGTACGGAACCGGCGAGACAGGACACAGAGTGCTCCCGTGCGGCGCCCGCGCCCCGGACGGCGGCCATCGCGGATCACGCGGGCCGTGGACGTCAACGGCGGACGGTCGATCGAGACCGGTGCCGGACCAGGCGCGGCGCCCGGGAGCCTGACGGGAGAAACGCCCGCATGCTCGAGCCGACCGAACCCCGCGAGGGTTCCGAACTGAACACTCCCAGCGACACCCTGCCGCCGCGCAGGCGTCGCCGTGCCGCCTCCCGCCCGGCGGGCCCGCCCGCCGCCGCGGCCGAGGCCCCCGCCGAGGTGACCGTGCCGGCCATACCGGCCGCGGAGTCCGACGAGGTCGCCGAGGTCCTTGACGCCGCTGAGGCGCTGGGGGCTGAAGGTGCCGAGGAGGCCGTGGAGGCGATCGAGGCCGAAGCGGTCGAGGCCGCCGCGGCACCTGCTGCCGGGGAGATCGCGCCCGCAGGCCGTCCGCGCCGCCGTGCCACACGTCGTGCGTCCGCGCCCACCGGGTCGCCGGCGCCTGCCGAGGCCGTCGAGACCGTCGTCCCGGCCGCGTCCGCCGCCGAGACCGAGAAGCCCGTCGCCGTCGCCGAGGGTGGCGAGGTCCTCTCCGGGGAGGAGGCCGCCCCGCGCCGGGCCCGCCGCCGCGCCACGCGCAGCGTCTCCGCGCCGGTCGGTGCTGCTGAGACCGGTGTGAGCGAGGAGGCCGCAGAGGCCCCGGTGGCCGCAGAGGCCACCGTCCCTGCCTCCGCCGCCGCGGAAGAGGCCACGCCGGCCGCTCGTCCGCGCCGCCGTGCCACGCGTCGTGCCTCCGCGCCTGCCGGTGCGCCGGCGTCCGCCGAGGCCGCCGAGGCTGTCGTTCCGGCCGCGTCCGCCGTCGAGACCGAGCAGGCCGAGGAGCAGCCCGCGCCCACGGAGGAGGCCGCGCCCGCCGCCCGTCCGCGCCGTCGCGCGACCCGCCGCGCGTCCGCGCCCACCGGTGGGCCGGAGGCCGACGAGTCCGCTGCCGCCGAGGCCGCACCGGTCGCCGCTGCCGAGGCTCCTGCGGCCGAGGCTGCCGCTGCCACCGAGGTGAGCGGTGCCGGTGAGGAGGCCGCTCCGCGTCGTACCCGCCGCCGGGCCACCCGCCGTGCGTCCGCGCCCACCGGTGCGCCGAAGGCCGACGAGTCCGCTGCCGCCGAGGTCCCGGCCGCCGCCGAGCCCGCCGCCGAGACCCCTGCCGAGG
>NZ_JBEPBF010000083.1:0-45498 GCF_040298985.1 Streptomyces sp. NPDC001093
CGGCCGGGGCCGGAGCGGCGGGGGCGGCGGCCGGGGCCGGAGCCTCGGCAGCGGCGGGGGCCGGGGCGGCCGCGGGGGCGCCGGTGCCGTCGTCGATGACGGCCAGCTCGGCGCCGACCTCGACCGTCTCGTCCTCGGCGACCTTGATGGAGGCCAGGACGCCGGCGGCCGGCGAGGGGATCTCGGTGTCGACCTTGTCGGTCGAGACCTCGAGCAGCGGCTCGTCGGCCTCGACGCGTTCTCCCTCGGCCTTCAGCCAGCGGGTGACAGTGCCCTCGGTGACGCTCTCACCGAGCGCCGGAAGGGTTACGGAAACCGCCATGGTTTCGGTTGCTCCTAACGAATTGCGGAAGTCTGTGTCGTCGCGCCCGTTGACCGAAGGCTCAGTCGTGGGAGTGCAGCGGCTTGCCGGCGAGCGCCAGATGCGCTTCGCCCATCGCCTCGTTCTGCGTCGGGTGGGCGTGGATGAGCTGGGCGACCTCGGCCGGCAGCGCCTCCCAGTTGTAGATCAGCTGGGCCTCGCCGACCTGCTCACCCATGCGGTCACCGACCATGTGGACGCCGACCACGGCACCGTCCTTCACCTGGACGAGCTTGATCTCGCCCGCGGTGTTGAGGATCTTGCTCTTTCCGTTGCCCGCCAGGTTGTACTTCAGGGCGACGACCTTGTCCGCGCCGTAGATCTCCTTGGCCTTGGCCTCGGTGATGCCGACGGAGGCGACCTCCGGGTGGCAGTACGTCACCCGCGGGACACCGTCGTAGTCGATCGGAACGACCTTCAGACCGGCCAGACGCTCCGCCACCAGGATGCCCTCGGCGAAGCCGACGTGCGCGAGCTGGAGTGTCGGGACGAGGTCACCGACGGCGGAGATGGTCGGGACGTTGGTCCGCATGTACTCGTCGACGAGGACGTAACCGCGGTCCATGGCGACCCCGGCCTCCTCGTAGCCCAGGCCCTGCGAGACCGGGCCGCGGCCGACGGCGACGAGGAGGACCTCGGCCTCGAACTCCTTGCCGTCCGCCAGGGTGACCTTCACGCCGTCCTGGGTGTACTCGGCCTTCTGGAAGAAGGTGCCGAGGTTGAACTTGATGCCGCGCTTGCGGAACGCGCGCTCGAGAAGCTTCGAGGAGTTCTCGTCCTCGACCGGGACGAGGTGCTTCAGGCCCTCGATGACCGTGACGTCGGCACCGAAGGACTTCCACGCCGAGGCGAACTCGACGCCGATGACACCGCCGCCCAGGATGATCGCGGACTGCGGCACGCGGTCCAGGACGAGGGCGTGGTCGGAGGAGATGATCCGGTTGCCGTCGATCTCCAGGCCCGGCAGCGACTTCGGCACGGAGCCGGTCGCCAGCAGGACGTGGCGGCCCTGGATGCGCCGGCCGTTCACGTCGACGGAGGTGGGGGAGGACAGCCGGCCCTCACCCTCGATGTAGGTCACCTTGCGGGACGCGATCAGACCCTGCAGGCCCTTGTACAGGCCGGCGATGACGCCGTCCTTGTACTTGTGGACGGCCGCGACGTCGATGCCCTCGAAGGTGGCCCTGACGCCGAACTGCTCGCTCTCGCGGGCCTGGTCGGCGATCTCGCCCGCGTGCAGCAGGGCTTTGGTGGGGATGCAACCCCGGTGCAGGCAGGTGCCGCCGACCTTGTCCTTCTCGATCAGGGCGACGTCCAGGCCCAGCTGCGCCCCGCGCAGGGCCGCGGCGTAACCACCGCTACCACCGCCGAGGATCACTAGGTCGAAAACGGTGCTGGCGTCGTTCGCCACGTCACGTCCTCCATGCATGTGCGCCTTGCGCCGATCTCCTGTGACCGGCGGGCGGCTGGTGTCCGGCCGCTTGATGCTTCGGCCCTTCGGTGGGGGCCCTGTCCTGCCGGGCTCCATCTTTGCACTTGTTCGAGGCGGACGAGACGCCGGGCCTGAGTGTGAGACACCCCACTGAAGCGTCCCGAAGGGGCGCGGGGAACCGTGTGAACAACCCCGTGCCCCCTCAAGCCGCCGTGCGACCGGGCGGAACCGAGCGCTCAGGCGAGCATCAGCCCAGGTCACCCGCGGCCGTCAGCTCGGCGAGGCGCACCAGCGTCCGGACAGCGGAACCGGTACCACCCTTCGGCGTGTAACCGAACGGACCGCCCTCGTTGAACGCCGGGCCGGCGATGTCGAGGTGCGCCCAGGTGATCCCCTCGCCCACGAACTCGCGCAGGAACAGACCGGCGACCAGCCCACCGCCCATCCGCTCGCCCATGTTCGCGAGGTCGGCGACCTGGGACTCCATGCCCTTGCGCAGGTGCTCCGGCAGCGGCATCGGCCAGGCCGGCTCGCCGACCTCCTCCGCCGCCTCGTGCACCGCGGAGCGGAACGCGTCGTCGTTCGCCATGACACCGAACGTCCGGCTGCCGAGCGCCAGCATCATCGCGCCGGTGAGGGTCGCGACGTCCACGATCGCGTCCGGGTTCTCCTGCGAGGCCGCCCACAGCGCGTCGGCGAGCACCAGCCGGCCCTCGGCGTCGGTGTTGAGGACCTCCACGGTCTTGCCGCTGTACATGCGGAGCACGTCACCCGGGCGCACGGCGGAGCCGGACGGCATGTTCTCGGCCAGCGCCAGCCAGCCGGTGACGTTGACCTCCAGGCCGAGGCGTGCGGCGGCGACGACGGCGGCGAACACGGCGGCGGCACCGCTCATGTCGCACTTCATCGTCTCGTTGTGCCCGGCCGGCTTCAGCGAGATGCCGCCCGAGTCGTAGGTGATGCCCTTGCCGACGAAGGCCAGGTGCTTCTCCGCCTTCGGGTGGGTGTACGACAGCTTCACCAGGCGCGGGGCGGCCGAGGAGCCGCCGCCGACGCCGAGGATGCCGCCGTAGCCGCCCTTGGCCAGGGCCTTGTCGTCGAGCACCTGCACCTTGAGGCCGTGCTCCTTGGCCGCGGCCTGCGCTTCGGCGGCGAACGCCGCCGGGTCGAGGTCGTTCGGCGGCATGTTGATCAGGTCGCGGGCGCGGTTCAGCTCCTCGGCGACGGCGACGGCACGGGCGACGGCCCCCTTGTGGGCGGCGTCGCGCGGCTTGCCGCCGAGCAGCGCGGCCTCGGCCAGCGGCGCCTTGCCGTTCTTGGCCTTCCCCCCGTTCCCGTTCCCCTTGTAGACGTCGAAGGAGTACGCACCGAGCAGGATGCCCTCGCTGATCGCGCCGACGGCGCCCGGGCCGTCGACGGGCAGCGCGAACGCGGCCTTCCTGGAGCCGGCGAGCGCGCGGGCGGCCACGCCGGCGGCCTTGCGCAGCGCCTCGGCGTCGTAGCTCGCGTCCTCGCTCTTGGCGTCCGGCTCCGTGCCCAGGCCGACCGCCACGACGATCGGCGCCTTGAAGCCGGCCGGAGCGGGCAGCTTCGTCAGCTCGCCCTCGGCACCCGCGGCGCCGAGGGTCTCCAGGACGCCGGCCAGCTTGCCGTCGTACGCCTTGTCCACGGCCTCGGCGCCCGGCGCCACGACGGGGCCCTTGGTGCCCTTGGCGACACCGATCACGATCGCGTCGGCCCGCAGGCCGGGCGCCGCAGAGGTGCTGAGAGTCAGAGCAGTCACGGTGGTGAATTCTCGCTTCCGATGTATTGCGATCCTCGATCGCCCTGTAGGGCAATCGCCAGTGCAGGGGTGGGTGGGCCCGAGAGCCGACCTTAGGCCCAGACCAGGGCACGGAGGGCAACCGGGGCCTTCACCCTGTCGGCGAACACCCGGGACGAGACTACGCGCGTGCGCCCGTTCGCTCATTCCTACGGGCGTTCACCTGTGCGTGGCGTCGTGGTCACTTCCGCCTCCCGGGCAGCGTGCGACGCGTCTGCACGGCCCTGGGAACGGGCCTCGTTCACACCGCACGGGGACGAGTGAGCTCCGGCATCGAGGAGTTCGGGCCCTGTGAGGGGCTGACGGCGGAGAAGCTCACCGGCCCAGGGAAAGCACCACGAGAGCGGTGGTCGCCGCCGTCTCCGCCAGGGCGCCGAAGACGTCACCCGTCACCCCGCCGAAGCGGTTCGTGCAGCGGCGCAGCAGGAGTTCGGCCGTGGCCAGGGACAGCAGGACCGCTGCCGCCGCGCGCACGGCGTCGTACGGGCCTAGGGCCGACTGCCAGGCCGCCGAACCGATCGTGAAGGCCGCGGTGACGGCCAGCGCGCCCGGTACCGGCACGACGCCGGCGACCGCCGCCCCCAGCCCCTCCGGGCGGGCGGCCGGCACCCCGGTGCGGGCGGCCAGGGTGAGCGCGAGCCGGGCCGTGATCGCCGAGACGACGGCCGCCAGGGCGCCCCGTGCCCAGGAGTCGCCGTACAGCTGTGCCAGCACCGCGACCTGGGCCAGCACCACCAGGACCAGGGTGATGACCCCGAACGGCCCGATGTCCGACTGCTTCATGATGCGGAGCGCGTCCTCGGCGGGCTTGCCGCTGCCCAGGCCGTCGGCGGTGTCGGCGAGGCCGTCGAGGTGCAGCCCTCGGGTGAGCGCGGCCGGTACGGCGACGGAGGCGGTGGCGGCGAGCAGCGGGCCGGCGCCGAGGAGAAGCAGGAGCAGTCCGGCTCCGGCCGCGCAGCCGCCCACGACCAGACCGGCGACCGGGGCGTTCAGCATCCCGCCGCGTGCGGCCTCGCGGTCCCAGCGGTGCACCCGGACGGGCAGCACGGTGAGGGTGCCGAAGGCGAAGCGGAGGCCGTCGAGCGGTGAGGACTTGGGCACCGGCGAAGGTTACCCGGCGGTCGCGGAGCCGCTCTCCGCACCCGAGGATAAGGTGCGCATATGGGGCACTGGTGGGTACGGAACATCGTCGAACCGGGCAAGCTCCCGATGCTGCTCGCCCTCGCCGCGTTCCTGTTCACGTTCGTGGTCACCCGGGTGATCACCCGGCTGATCCGGGCCTGCAAGGGCCCGTTCAAGAACGTCAGGGCGGGCGGGCTGCACATCCACCATGCCGTCCCCGGGGTCGTCCTCACCATCGTCGGCGGGTTCGGCGCGGTCGCCAGCGACCGGCACGGCGCGGGCGGTGCCGTCGCCGCCGTGCTGTTCGGGATGGGCGTCGGCCTGGTCCTGGACGAGTTCGCGCTGATCCTCCACCTGGACGACGTCTACTGGACCGAGGAGGGCCGCAAGAGCGTCGAGATCGTCGTGCTCACCGCCGCGCTCGTCGGCTTGCTGCTCGCCGGGTTCGCCCCGTTCGGCGTCAACGACCTGTCCGCGCAGGAGCTGCAGGACCGCGGCGGTGCCCTCAGCACCATCGGCGTCAACTTCCTCTTCGCGCTCATCGCCCTGAGCAAGGGCAAGGCGCGCGTCGCGGTCTTCGGGGTGATCGTGCCGCTGGTCGCGCTGGTCGGCGCGATCCGGCTGGCCCGCCCCGGCTCCCCGTGGGCCCGCCGCTTCTACGGCCGCCGCCCCCGCGCCCGCGCCAAGGCCGCCCTGCGCGCCTACCGCCACGACCGCCGCTGGGCCCGGCGGAGCCGCGCGGTTCAGGACTGGATCGGCGGCAAGCCGGACCCGCGCCCGGTCCGGTTGCCCGAGCGTCGCTGAGCGGGTTGTGGGCGGGAGCCGGGGCCGGGTTGTCCGTGGGGCCGCGGCTTTCCCCGGCCGCCGTTTCGCGTGCCTACCGGTGCGACCGGCGCCGGGTCCGGCGGAGCCGCGCCGTTCAGGACTGGATCGGCGGTAAGCCCGGCCCGCGTCCGGCCCGGCTGCCCGAGCGTCGCTGGACGCGCCGTACCAGACGGCCGTACGTGTGCCGCGGCCGCAGTCGCAGCCCGTAGCGGTGCCGTACCGCCACCGCGAGGCAGATCAGCCCCACGGCCATCAGCGCGGCCAGATGCTCCTTGCCCGCCAGGTTCTGCTTGACCAGCACCTCGGCGACCATCGCCAGGGTCACCGCGCCCGAGGTGACGTACGCGCCGTAGCGCCAGCTCACGAACACGGCGAGGCCCACCACGGCCGCCGACGGACCGGTGTCCACCACCTGCGCGTCCGTCCATGGCAGCCCGAACGGGGCGTGCGCGCCCTGCGAGATGCCGACGCGCGCGTACAGGGTCCCGGCGACGGTGGCGGCGTAAGCGATCACCAGGGTCCGCCACCAGCCGATGCAGATCTCGGCGATCCCGAACACCAGCAGGATCTGCGCCAGCGCCCCCCACACCGGCAGGTCCAGCGCCGGCACGAAGAGGGAGAAGGGCGTGCGGAGCAGCGCCAGCCACAGGGGGTCCTCGGCCCGTACGGCGCCCACGTTCTGCACGAACTGATAGCCCCACGGCTGGTTCTGCACGTACTGCAGCAGGGCCGTCAGACAGACCGCGCCGAGCGTCATCGGCGCCGCCCGCAGGCGCCGCTCCAGCGGGGCCGCGCGTACGGTGACGTACAGCGGCCCCCACTCCTCACGGGCCCAGCGGACGAGCGCTCTCATCGGACGGTCCTCACCGGTGTGTGTCCAGGTGCCTGCGGTGCAGCCACTTCGGCAGTCCCGGCGCCTCCAGGAAGCCCTCCGCGCGGGCCGAGGCGAGGCCGATGCGCAGCAGGTCCGCGCTCTTCTCGAAGAGCAGGAACCGCGGCTCCCAGATGGGCCGGTACTTGGCGTTGGCGCGGTACAGCGACTCGATCTGCCACCAGCGGGAGAAGAAACTGAGCAGCGACCGCCACAGCCTCAGCACCGGTCCGGCACCGAGGCGCGCGCCACGTTCGAAGACCGACCTGAACATCGCGAAGTTGAGTGAGACCTGCGTGATCCCGATCTCTCCGGCCCGCCGCAGCAGTTCGATGACCATGAACTCCATCAGCCCGTTGTCCGAGTCCCGGTCACGGCGCATCAGGTCCAGGGACAGCCCGTGCGGCCCCCACGGCACGAAGGACAGCAGAGCGCGCAGCCTCCCCTCGGCGTCCGTGCACTCCAGCATCACGCACTGCCCGTCCTCGGGGTCCCCGAGCCGGCCGAGCGCCATGCTGAACCCGCGCTCGGTCGCCCCGTCCCGCCAGTCGTCCGCACACTCGACGAGATGCGCCATCTCGTCGACCGGGGCGGTCGGGATATCCGCGTGCCGCCGGATCCGCACCTCGTACCCGGCCCGCTTCACCCGGTTGTACGCCTGCCGGACCGTGCGCATCGCCCGGCCCTCCAGCGTGAATTCGGCGACCTCCACGATCGCCTCGTCGCCGAGTTCGAGGGCGTCGAGCCCGTGCCGGGCGTAGATCGTCCCCGCCTCCTCGCTCGCGCCCATCACCGCCGGGATCCAGCCGTGCGCCCGCGCCTCCGCGAGCCACGGCACGATCGCGCCCGGCCACGCCTCCGGATCCCCGAGCGGATCCCCGGAGGCCAGGCTCACCCCGCCGACCACCCGGTAGGCGACGGCCGCCTTGCCCGTGGGCGACCACACCACGCTTTTCTCCCGGCGCAGCGCGAAGTAGCCGAGCGAGTCCCGCTCGCCGTGCCGGTCCAGCAGGGCCCGCAGCTGTTTCTCGTCGTCCTCGGTGAGCGGGTCGACGGCGCGCCGGGAGCGGAACGCGGCGTAGAACACGGCGAGGACGAGGGCCGTGCTGAGCACGTTGACGGCGACGTTGGCCCAGTTCGGCGGGTCGATCCCGGGGAAGCGGGACTCTTCGGCGGCCACCGACACCAGGCGCAGGGCTCCGTAGTGCCAGCGCTCCAGGAAGGTCGAACGGGCCGCGTCCGGCGCCTGGTTGGTGACCGTCACCAGCAGCCCGGCCAGCAGGCTCGCGGCCGGTCCGCCGACGACGGCGACCGTCGCCGCGAGCCGGGGGTTGGACCGGTCGCCCTTGGCGTAGAACTCCCGGCGGCCCACGAGGAGCGCGCCGACGAACACCGCCGTGAGCGCCAGCGAGATCCAGTTCTGCGTGTACCGCCGGATCTCCGGGAACGCCATGGCGAACGCGAACAGCGCGAGGAAGGCCCCGCTGAGCACGATGTTGAGGATCCAGGCGGCCCGCTTCCGGCGCCGCATGGTGATGGCCAGGAACGCGGTGAACACACCCGAGGCGAAGCCGGCCGTCAGCAGGTACGGGGTGAAGAAGTCGTCCTGGTTGTGCCGGCGCACGTCCTGGCCGAGCGAGACCCAGACCGCGCTGAGGAAGTTGATGAAGGCGACGGTCCGCAGGTACCAGACGGCGAAGGCGGCGGCCCGCCGGGAGGCCCCGGTGGACCGCCGCCCCTCCTCACCCGGGCGCCCCGGTTCGGCCTGCTGCGGAACGGCATTTCGGGCATCTCCCATGGGGCAGGATCATATGGGTGCCGCTCCGGCGAACCTCACTTTTCCGCCGGGAGTTCGCACGAACCGGAACTACTCCCGCTCCTGGTCCTTCTCCTCCTCCGGCGCCTTCTCGGCCCCGGGCTTCTCGGGAAGCTCCGCGGCCAGCGCCGCCGCGGCCCGCACCAGCGGCAGGGCGAGCAGCGCACCCGTACCCTCGCCGACCTTCACCCCCTGCTCCAGCAGCGGCTCCAGGGCCATCCGGTCCAGCGCCTTCGCCTGTCCCGGCTCCCCGCTGGCGTGCCCGGCCAGCCACCAGTCCGGCGCCCGGAACGCGACCCGCTGCGCGACCAGCGCGCACGCGGCGGCCACCACCCCGTCGAGGATCACCGGCAGCTTCCGCACCGCGCACTGCAACAGGAACCCGGTCATCGCCGCCAGGTCCGCACCGCCCACGGTCGCCAGCAGCTGCAGCTGGTCGCCGAGCACCGGCCGCGCCCGCCGGAGCGCGTCCCGGATCGCCGCGCACTTGCGCATCCACGCCAGGTCGTCGATCGCCAGCCCGCCCCGCCCGGTCACCACCGACGCGTCGGTCCCGCACAGCGCCGCGATCAGCACCGCCGCGGCCGTGGTGCCGCCGACGCTGATGTCGCCGAGCACCACCAGGTCCGTACCGGAGTCGGCCTCCTCGTCGGCGACGGCGACACCCGCGCGCAGCGCCGCCTCGGCCTCCTCGAGGGTGAGCGCGTCCTCGAGGTCGATACGGCCGCTGCCGCGCCGCACCCGGTGCCGTACGACGTCCTCCGGGAAGGCGTCCGGCGCGCAGTCCAGAGCCATGTCCACGACCCGGACGGGCACCTCCTGGCGCCGCGCGAGCACGGACACCGGGCTCGCGCCCTCCAGCACGGCCCGCACCAACTGCTCCGCGGTGCCGGCGGAACGAGCCGAGACGCCGGCCTCGGCGACGCCGTGGTCACCGGCGAAGAGGATCACCTTCGGCCGCTCAACTGTCCGTACCGGTACGGCACTCTGCGCGGCGGCCAGCCACTCGCCCAGCTCGTCGAGGCGGCCCAGCGCCCCGGGCGGCACGATCTGGCGCTCCCGCCGGGCCTCGGCGTCACGGCGCACGCCCCCGTCCGGGCGCTCGATCAGATCGGTGAAGTCGTCCAGATTAAGCCTGCTCATTCGCCGAACAGTACCGCCAGAGAACGAACGCTTCCGCGCCACATGGCCACCACGCCCCCATGACGTCATTGCGCCCAAGATCCGGATCCCATACCTTCCGGTTTGCCGTCCGGTTTGTTGCGGAATGTCGCCCAGGGAGCCGCCATGCCGACCTCGCCCTTCACGCCCACGCCCCTACCGCGATCCTCCGACCCGTTCCTCGAACCGCGCCGCGAGGACTGCCCCTGGTGCGGCTCCGCACGGCTGCGCACCAGGGTGCGCGCCGGCGACCCCCTGCGGCACCGGCCGGGCCGGTTCGTCCTCGACGAGTGCCGCGACTGCTCCCATGTCTTCCAGAACCCCCGGCTCACGGCGGAAGGGTTCACCTTCTTCCACCGGGACTTCTACGAACGGCAGCTGGAGGAGTTCACCGCGCGCGTCCGGTCCGCCCGCGCGGTCCGCCGGCGGCACCGGGTCACCGCCTGGCGGCTGTCGGCGCTGGCCGAGGCGGAGAGCTGGCTGGACGTGGGCACGGGCCACGCCGGCTTCCCCGAGGCGGCGAAGGAGTTCTTCCCGTACACGAGCTTCGACGGCCTGGACCCGACGGCCCGGGTGCAGCAGGCCCAGCTGGAGGAACGGGTCGAGGAGGCCCACCGCGGCTACCTCGCCACACCCGGCATGACGGACCGGCTGCGCGGCCGCTACGACGTGGTCAGCATGTTCCGCCATCTGGAGCACACGCCCGACCCGCGCGCCGAACTCCGCGCCGCCCTGACGGCCCTGCGGCCCGGCGGCCACCTCGTCGTGGAAGTCGCCGATCCGCGCTGCGCGTTCGCCACCCTGCTCGGCAGATGGTGGCTCCCGTACGGTCAGCCCCGCCACCTGCACCTGCTGCCGCTGCCCAACCTGCGCGCCGAGCTGGAGACCCTGGGCTGCACGATCCTCGTGACCGACCGCAGGAACGCCCATGTGCCCTGCGACCTGTCGGCCGCGGTCGCCCTGGCGGTGGCCAGGGCCCCGCTGCTGAGACCCGCCGCCGCGCCCGCCCGGGCAGCGGCCTCGGCCCTGGACCACGCCCTGGCCCCCTTCCTCCGCCGCACACCGTTCTCCAACGCGTACCGCCTCGTGGCCCGCAAGGACCGAGGCTGACCGCGGGCGCGTGGGGGGCCCACTCTCGGCCGGCCGCGGCACCGGGCGCCCGCTCAGCCCCGGAGCACCAGCGCCTGCCCCGCCACCACCAGCAGCACCTGCTCGCACTCCGCGCCGAACGCCGCGTTCAGGCGCCCGAGTTCGTCCCGGTACCGCCGGCCGGAGGCGGTCGCGGGCACGATCCCCGAGCCGACCTCGTTCGACACGGCCACCACCGTCCGCCGGGTACGGCGCACGGCCCCGGTCAACTCCCGCACCCGCTCCCGCAGGGACTTCTCACCCCCGCCCGCCCACTCCGCGTCGTCCCACGCCCCCACCGAGTCCATGACATCCGTCAGCCACAGCGACAGGCAGTCGATCAGCAGCGGCGGCCCGTCCTCGCCCAGCAGCGGCACCAGGTCCGTCGTCTCCGCCGTACGCCACGACCCCGGCCGCCGCTCCCGGTGCGCGGCCACCCGCTCGGCCCACTCGTCGTCCCCGCCCCGCGTCCCGCCGGTCGCCACGTACAGCACGTCCGGGAAGGACTCCAGCCGCCGCTCGGCCTCCAGCGACTTGCCCGAGCGTGCCCCGCCCAGCACCAGCGTCCGGCGCGGCACGTCCGGCACGTCCTCGTACGCGCCGACCGCCAGCGTCGTACCGTCCGGCACCGCTCGCGCCCCGGCCGCCGCCAGCCGGCGCCGCAACTCCGCGCCGGGCGGCACGTCGTGGTCGAGATGGACGGCGAGCACGTCCGTCGTCGGCCCGGCCGAGCCCACCGCCCGCAGGCGTGCCAGCGCGTCCGGGCGGCCGACGACGTCCGCGAGGACCATGTCGTACGACTCCGCCGTCGCCTCCTCCAGGCCCGCCGGCGCCCCGCCCGGCGGCAGATACAGCAGCCGCTGCGCCTCCGGCCCGGTCACCGCGTACCCGGTGCCGCCCGCGTCCATCGCCACGGCCCGCACCCGATGCCCCGTCAGCAACGCCAACTCCCGCCCGTCCGGCACCCGCCCGGGCTGCGGCAGCCCCGCCGGCACCTCCACCGCGGGACCGTCGTGCGGATGCGACAGCAGCACCTGCCGTACCCCGCCCAGCGAATGCCCGGCCCGCGCCGCCGCGAACGCAGCGCCCGGCGTCAGGTCGAGCAGCAGCGTCCCGTCCACCAGCACGGCGGTGGCGGCCCGCGCGTCGGGCCCGAGCGCCGTCGCACAGGAGGCACAGGGACAGTCGGGGCGGGGCAGTCCGGACGGGGCGCCGGTACCGAGCAGAGTCACTTCCACGAATCGATTTTCGCCTGTCCGATCACATCGTGCGCTTCCGGCTAGTCTTCCAGCAGGTGTTGGATCGAAGGAGGCCCACATGACGGCATGGACGTGGCGGTTCGAGAAGGCCGACGGGACGGAGGTCCAGCCCGCCGTGCAGCCCGAGGAGTTCACCACGCAGGGAGATGCCGAGTCCTGGATCGGCGAGCACTGGAAGGCACTCCTGGAGGGCGGCGCCGACCAGGTGCGGCTGTTCGAGGAGAACACCGAGATCTACGGGCCGATGAGCCTGCACGCCGACGCGGCCTGACCGGTGCGGAGGGGTGCGGCCCCGCGGCCGTAGGGGCGTACCCCTCGTCACTGCGCGCCCAGCGTCACCTCCACCGTCTTCGTGGCGCCGCTCCGCTGGTAGGTCACCGACGTCTTCCGGCCCGGCCTGTCCGCCGCCAGCGCCACCGAGAGGGAGGTCATGGTGGAGATCGGCCGGTCACCCAGCTTGGTGATGACGTCGCCGGGGCGCAGGCCCGCCCTGTCCGCCGCACCGCCGGGCCTGACGCTGACCACCGCCACCCCGGCGGGCTGGTAGCGGTCGTCCACCACGGTCCGTGCGGTGATGCCGAGCGCGGCCCGCCCGGAGTCGGTGACCCTGCCCTGCCTGACGATCTGCCCGGCGATCGTCTGCACCATCGACGCCGGGATGGCGAACCCGATGCCGGGCGCCGCGCTGCCCCCGAGCTGGGGGTCGGCGGCGGCGAGCGTCGGGATGCCGATGACCTGCCCGGCGAGATCGACCAGCGCGCCGCCGCTGTTGCCCGGGTTGATGGCGGCCGAGGTCTGCACCATGTTCGCGATGGTCGCGCCCGTACCCCCTCGGGGGGCTTCGCTGACCGTCCGCCCGGTCGCCGAGACGATGCCCTGGGTCACGCTGGACGCCAGCCCGAGCGGCGAGCCCATGGCCAGCACGATCTGGCCGACCTCCACCTTCTGGGAGTCGCCGAACGCCGCCGCCCGCAGCCCGGCCGGCACCTTGTCCAGCTTGATCACGGCCAGGTCCTGCTCGGGGTAGGAGGACACCAGGCTCGCGGTGAGCGGCGCCTCGCTGTTGGCCGTGGTCACCTTGAAGGTCCTCTCCGACCCGACCACGTGCGCGTTGGTGACGATGTGCCCCTTGCCGTCGTACACCACCCCGGAGCCCAGCTCCTGGCTCGCCTGGATCTGTACGACCGACGGCAGGACCGCCTTGATGACCTTCTGGTACTGGCTCTGCAGAGCACCCGCGGCCGTCGGCACCTCCGCCCGCGCGGTCGTCGCGGCGTCCTGCCGGGTCTCGGGAGCGGTGGCCGTACAGCTCGCCGCCGCACAGCACAGCAGCGCCGCCGCGGCGGCGCTGCGCAGGGCACGGATCGGGGAAGCGTCCATACCCCCGAGTCTCCCCGCGCGGCCCTCACCCGGCCCGCGCTGCTGACCCGAACGGTCTCAGCCCCGTACGCCGCACAGGTGCAGCAGCGCCGCCACCCGGCGGTAGGGGTCCGTGCGCCCGGCCCGCTCCTCGACGGCGAGCAGCGTCTGCAGATCCCCGGGGATCTCCGCGTCGTCCGCCGCCGTGTCCGTGAACACCCGGACGCCGTACCAGGCGTGCAGCGGGGCCGCGATCCCGGCGAGCGTGGCGGTCAGGGTGGCCAGCCGGTCGGCCCGTACGTCCAGGCCGAGACGGTTGTGGTAGGCGGTGGTGTCGAAGGCGGCCAGGGCGCCCGCCCAGTCCCCGGACAGGCCCGGCCGCATGGCGAGCGCGTCGCCGTTGCGGACGAGCAGGGAGAGGAGTCCGCCGGGGGCGAGCATCCGCGCCAGGCCCGCCACCAGCGGGTCGGGCTCCTCGACGTACATCAGCACGCCGTGGCACAGCACCACGTCGAAGCTGCCCGGCAGGAAGTGCACACCGGTGTCCCGCCCGTCGCCCTGCACCAGCCGGACCCGCTCGCGGATGCCCTCCGGCTGCGCGGACAGCGCCTCACGCGCGGCGGCGATCATCGTCGCGTCCTGCTCGACCCCGGTCACCTGATGGCCGAGCCGGGCCAGCCGCAGCGCCTGCGTGCCCTGGCCCATCCCCACGTCGAGCACCCGCAGCCGCTGCCCGACCGGGAACCGGCCGGCTATCTGCTCGTCCAGCTGCCGGGCCACCAGCTCCTGGCGTACGACATCACGCAGCCTGCCCAGCTTGTTCAGCCAGGCCTCGGCCGCGCCCCCGGTGAAGGCCTCTGCGCTCAGGGCCGCTCTCCGCGCTTGACCTGCGGCTTCGGCAGCCGGAGCCGACGCATCTGCAGGGAGCGCATCAGGGCGTAGGCGACAGCGCCTCGCGTCTTCCCGTCCGGGAAGCGCTCCTTGAGCTGCTTCTTCAGCCGGAAGCCGCTGAACGCCGCGTCCGCCACGATCAGCACGATCACCACGAGCCACAGCAGCAGCGCGATCGACTGGATCGCCGGCACCCGCACCACGCTCAGCACGAGGATCACCACGGCGAGCGGCAGGAAGAACTCCGCCACGTTGAACCGCGAGTCCACCCAGTCGCGGGCGAACTTGCGGACCGGGCCCTTGTGGGTGGCCGGCAGATAGCGCTCGTCACCGGTGGCCAGCGCCTGGCGCTGCCGCTCCAGGGCCTGGCGCCGTTCCTCGCGCTGGCGCTTCGCGGCCTCCTTGCGGTTGGTGGGCGTGTGGGCCACGCTGCGCCGCTGGGACTGGGCCTCACTGCGCTTGGGCGTGGGCCTGCCCTTCGGGGCCTGCGGGTCACGGGACTGCTTGGAGAGGTTCACCTGCGCCTTGTCGGCGGTCGGGGCCTTCTCTTCCTTGGCACGGCTACGGAACACAAAACCCAAGGGTACGGGCTTCCCCGGCATGGACCCCAGCCCGGCGGGGAACGATCCGGCAACACCGGACGTCTGTAGGGGGACAGAGGGGACGTTCCGGCGGGGGCGGTGGGGGCAGGTGGGGGATCACCTACTCCTCACGCCGGAGCGATGACGTCCGCAGTCGTCCTCGGGGATGAGCGCATCCGTCCCCGAACAGTGCGGTAATGGAGTCAGGGCCCGTACTGTGGGTCCTGTCGCAGGATCTGTGAGCTGGAGTCCGTCAGAAGGGGGCGCGCGAAGCCCATGAGCGGTGTCATGAAGCGTATGGGGATGATCTTCCGCGCGAAGGCGAACAAGGCCCTTGACCGGGCCGAGGACCCGCGCGAGACCCTCGATTACTCGTACCAGAAGCAGCTGGAGCTGCTGCAGAAGGTCCGTCGCGGCGTCGCCGACGTGGCGACCAGCCGCAAGCGCCTGGAACTCCAGCTCAACCAGTTGCAGCAGCAGTCGACCAAGCTGGAGGACCAGGGCCGCAAGGCGCTCGCGCTCGGCCGCGAGGACCTGGCCCGCGAGGCGCTGTCCCGGCGCGCCGCGCTCCAGCAGCAGGTCACCGACCTCCAGACGCAGCACGCCACCCTCCAGGGCGAGGAGGAGAAGCTCACCCTCGCGGCCCAGCGCCTGCAGGCCAAGGTGGACGCGTTCCGTACGAAGAAGGAGACCATCAAGGCCACCTACACCGCCGCCCAGGCCCAGACCCGGATCGGCGAGGCCTTCTCCGGCATCTCCGAGGAGATGGGCGACGTCGGCCTGGCCATCCAGCGCGCCGAGGACAAGACCGCCCAGCTGCAGGCCCGGGCCGGCGCCATCGACGAGCTGCTCGCCTCCGGCGCCCTCGACGACCCGACCGGCATGGCCAAGGACGACATCGCCGCCGAGCTGGACCGGATCTCCGGTGGTACGGATGTAGAGCTGGAACTGCAGCGCATGAAGGCCGAGCTGGCCGGGGGCTCCCCGCAGCAGGCCATCGAGGGCGGCACCGGGCAGGGGCAGTCCCAGCAGCAGCCGCAGGACACCCCGCGCTTCGACAAGCAGTAGCCCGGCGCCGGGACCCGAGCCGAGGAGGCCGACATGATCGTACGGATCATGGGGGAGGGCCAGGTGAAGCTGGACGACTCCCACTTGGTCGAGCTGAACAAGCTGGACGACGAGCTGCTGGCCGAGATGGAGAGCGGCGACGAGGCGGGCTTCCACCGCACGCTCGCCGCGCTCCTGGACGCCGTCCGCCGTCTCGGGGTTCCGCTTCCCGACGACTCCCTGGAGCCCTCCGAGCTCATCCTGCCGTCGCCGGATGCGTCGCTGGAGCAGGTACGGGAGATGCTCGCCGACGATGGGCTGATTCCGGGCTAGCGCCCCGCTCGTGGCTGCGGTCAGTCGTTCCCCCCGGGCCCGGCCCGGCCGCGGCACAGGGCACCTTGCACACCCCCCGTACTGTTCCATGCGTGAGCACTCTCGAACGCGCCCGGTGCAGCCTCAGCGCCCACCCCCTCGCGCTGGACGCGTCCATCGCCGCCGGTGTGCTGGTGTGCATGGTCGCCGGATCCTTCGTGGTGCCCCGCGGAGCGCACGGCGTCACCTGGGGCATCCGCACCCCCGACCCGCTCAGCCTCTTCCTCATGCTGCTCGTCGCGGCCGCGCTGGTCTTCCGTCGCCGCGCTCCCAGGACGGTCCTGGCCGTCACCGGCGCCCTCTCCGTGATCGAGTGCGTCACCGGCGACCCCCGGGCGCCGGTGGCGATGTCCGCCGTGGTCGCCCTGTACACCGTCGCCTCGACCACCGACCGCACCACCACCGTGCGCGTCGGCCTGTTCACCATGACCGTGCTGACGGCCGCCGCCATGCTCGGCGGCCCGCTGCCCTGGTACGCGCAGGAGAACCTCGGCGTCCTCGCCTGGACCGGGATCGGCGCCACCGCCGGGGACGCCGTACGCAGCCGGCGCGCGGTCGTCCAGGCCATCCGGGAGCGTGCCGAACGCGCCGAACGCACCCGCGAGGAGGAGGCCCGCCGCCGGGTCGCCGAGGAGCGGCTGCGCATCGCCCGTGATCTGCACGACGTCGTCGCCCATCACATCGCCCTCGTGAACGTCCAGGCAGGGGTCGCGGCCCATGTCATGGACAAGCGGCCCGACCAGGCCAAGGAGGCCCTGGCGCACGTCCGCGAGGCCAGCCGCTCGGCGCTGGAGGAACTGCGCGCCACCGTCGGGCTGCTCCGCCAGTCCGGTGACCCCGAGGCCCCGACCGAGCCCGCCGGCGGCCTCGGCCGCCTGGACGAGCTGGCCGACACCTTTCGCAACGCGGGCCTGCCGGTGGAGGTGGCCCGCGCCGACCAGGGCAGCGAACTGCCCGCCGCCGTCGACCTGGCCGCCTACCGGATCGTGCAGGAGGCCCTGACCAACGTGCAGAAGCATGCCGGACCAGAGGCCAGGGCCGAGGTCAGCGTCGTACGGGTGGGCACGGACATCGAGGTCACCGTGCTGGACAACGGCGCGGGCGCGGCCGGGGTGCCCGGGGCCGGCGGCGGGCACGGACTGCTCGGCATGCGCGAGCGGGTCACCGCCCTAGGCGGCACCCTCACCACCGGGCCCCGCTACGGCGGCGGCTTTCGCGTCCATGCGATCCTGCCCCTCAAGACGCGTACTGAGACCCGCACAGACGCGTACTGAGACGCGCACAGACGCACTCTGAGACGCGTGAAGACCCGTACCGAAACCCGTACGACGGCCCCCGGGGGAGCCCGCATGACGATCCGTGTCCTGCTCGCCGACGACCAGGCCCTGCTGCGCAGCGCGTTCCGGGTGCTGGTCGACTCCGAGCCCGACATGGAGGTGGTCGGGGAGGCCTCCGACGGGGCCGAGGCGGTCCGGCTGGCGAAGGAACAGGCCCCCGACGTCGTCCTCATGGACATCCGGATGCCCGGCACGGACGGGCTCGCCGCCACCCGGCTGATCAGCGCCGATCCCGAACTGGCCGAGGTCCGCGTGGTCATCCTGACCACCTTCGAGGTGGACGACTACGTGGTCCAGGCCCTGCGGGCGGGCGCCTCCGGCTTCCTCGGCAAGGGCAGCGAGCCGGAGGAGCTGCTGAACGCCATCCGGGTCGCCGCGGGCGGCGAGGCCCTGCTGTCCCCCACCGCCACCAAGGGGCTGATCGCCCGCTTCCTCGCCCAGGGCGACGGCGACGACGGCCGTGACCCCGCCCGCTCCGACCGGCTCGGCGCGCTCACCGGGCGGGAGCGCGAGGTGCTGGTCCAGGTCGCCGGCGGCCACTCCAACGACGAGATCGCCGAACGCCTCCAGGTCAGCCCGCTGACGGTGAAGACCCACGTCAACCGGGCCATGGCCAAGCTGGGCGCGCGGGACCGGGCGCAGCTCGTGGTGATCGCGTACGAGTCGGGGCTGGTGCGTCCGAGGACGGACTGATCTCCACCCTGGCGTACCGCGCGTCTCCACCCTGGCGTACTGCGGGCGGAGTAGGGCCCGGATAAGGAAATGGACCCAGGGCTTACGGATCGGCCGTCCGGGATGGCTCAGGGTGAGAGGGTCTGCCGCTCACAGATTGAGAGACCCTGATCCATGTCCTGGCTGTCGAGATTCAGCCTCCGGCAACGGGCCCTGATCGGCCTGATGTCGCTTGTCGCGCTCGTCTTCGGGCTGATCGCGATACCCCAGATCAAGCAGCAGCTGCTGCCCACCATCAACCTGCCCATGGTGTCGGTGATCGCGCCGTACCAGGGCGCCTCGCCCGACGTCGTCGAGAAACAGGTCGTCGAGCCGATCGAGAACAACCTCCAGGGCGTCGACGGTGTCACCGGCGTCACCTCCACCGCCAGTGAGGGCCACGCCGTGATCATGGCGTCCTTCGACTACGGCAACGACACCAAGCGGATCGTCTCCGACGTCCAGCAGGCCGTGAACCGGGCCCGCAACCAGCTCCCGGACGCCGTCGACCCGCAGGTCGTATCCGGCTCCACCGACGACATGCCGACCGTTGTCCTCGCCGCCACCTCCGACAAGGACCAGCAGGTGCTCGCGGACCAGCTGGACAAGACGGTCGTACCGGCACTGAAGGACATCTCCGGCGTCGGCCGCGTCCAGGTCACCGGCGTCCGCGACCTCCAGGTCACCGTCACCCCGGACGACGCCGGGCTCGCCCGGGCCGGCCTCACCTCCGCCGCGCTCGGCCAGGCCCTGCAGGCGGGCGGCGCGACCGTCCCGGCCGGTTCCTTCGACGAGGACGGCGCCAACCGGACCGTCCAGGTCGGCGGCGGCTTCACCTCGCTCGAACAGATCCAGGACCTGATGGTCACCGGCGGGAGCGGCGGCAAGCCCGTCCGCCTCGGTGACGTGGCCACCGTCAAGGAGCAGCCCGCCCCGGCGGACTCCATCACCCGCACCGACGGCAGGCCCAGCCTCGCCGTCACCGTGACCATGGACCACGACGGCAGCGCGGTCACCATCTCGAACGCGGTCAAGGACAAGCTGCCCGACCTGCGCGAACAGCTCGGCTCGGGCGCGAGGCTCACGGTCGTCAGCGACCAGGGACCGGCGGTGTCGAAGTCCATCAAGGGCCTGACCACCGAGGGCGCGCTCGGCCTGCTCTTCGCGGTCCTGGTCATCCTGGTCTTCCTCGCGTCGGTCCGCTCGACGCTGGTGACGGCGGTCTCCATCCCGCTGTCGGTGGTGCTGGCCCTGATCGTGCTGTGGACGCGCGGCCTGTCCCTGAACATGCTCACGCTCGGCGCGCTGACCATCGCCATCGGCCGGGTCGTGGACGACTCGATCGTGGTCCTGGAGAACATCAAGCGGCACCTCGGCTACGGCGAGGAGCGCAGGGAGGCCATCCTCGCCGCCGTGCGCGAGGTGGCCGGCGCGGTCACCTCCTCCACCCTCACCACGGTCGCCGTGTTCCTGCCGATCGGCCTGGTCGGGGGCATGGTGGGCGCCCTGTTCGGCTCGTTCAGCATCACGGTGACGGCGGCCCTGCTGGCCTCCCTGCTGGTGTCGCTGACGGTCGTACCGGTCCTGTCGTACTGGTTCCTGCGCGCCCCGAAGGGCACCCCCGAGGACGCGGCGGAGGCCCGCCGCCGGGCCGAGCAGAAGGAGGCGGACAGCCGCCTCCAGCGCGCCTACGTCCCCGTCCTGCGCTTCGCCACGCGCCGCCGCCTCACCAGCGTGCTGATCGCGATCGTGGTCCTGGTGGTGACCTTCGGCATGGGCGGCCTGCTGAAGACGAACTTCTTCGACCAGGGCGAGCAGGAGGTCCTCACGGTCAAGCAGGAGCTCAGGCCCGGCACCAGCCTGGCCGCCACCGACGCGCAGGCGAAGAAGGTCGAGAAGCTGATCGCCTCCACCGAGGGCGTGAAGGACTACCAGGTCACCGTCGGCTCCTCCGGCTTCATGGCGGCCTTCGGCGGCGGCACGGACACCAACCAGGCGTCCTACCAGGTGATGCTCAAGGACTCGAAGTCGTACGACAAGGTGCAGAAGCGCCTGGAGGACGGCCTGAAGCAGCTCAAGGGCATCGGTACGACCACGGTGTCGGCCGGTGGCGGCTTCGGCAACCAGAACCTGAGCGTGGTGGTCAAGGCGTCCGACCCGCAGGCACTGCGGACGGCCGCGGAGCAGGTCCGCTCCACGGTCGCCGGCCTGGACGGCGTCACGGACGTCTCCAGCGACCTCGCCACGAGCGTGCCGCGGATCTCGGTGCAGGCGGGCGCGAAGGCGGCGGCGGCCGGGTTCGACGACCAGAAGCTCGGCGCGGCGGTCGCCCAGGCGGTGCGCGGTACGACGGCGGCGAAGGCGATCCTCGACGACACCGAGCGCGATGTCGTCGTGAGGTCGGCCGAGCCCGCGACCACGCTGGCCCAGCTGAAGGCGCTGCGCCTCGGCCCGGTGAAGCTCGGCGACATCGCCACGGTGAAGCTGGTGGACGGCCCGGTGTCCCTGACCCGGATCGACGGGCAGCGCGCGGCCACCATCACGGCCAGGCCCACCGGTGACAACACGGGTGCGATCAGCACCGAGCTCCAGTCGAAGATCAAGGCGCTGAAGCTCCCGGCGGGCGCGAAGGCCGAGATCGGCGGCGTGACCTCGGACCAGAGCGACGCGTTCAAGAACCTGGGCCTGGCCATGCTGGCGGCGATCGCGATCGTCTTCATGCTGCTGGTGGCGACCTTCCGCTCGCTGGTCCAGCCGCTGATCCTGCTGGTGTCGATCCCCTTCGCGGCGACGGGTGCGATCGGCCTGCTGGTCGCCACCGGCACCCCGATGGGCGTCCCGGCGATGATCGGCATGCTGATGCTGATCGGCATCGTGGTGACCAACGCGATCGTGCTGATCGACCTGATCAACCAGTACCGCAGGCAGGGCTACGGCGTGGTGGAAGCCGTCGTCGAGGGCGGCCGCCACCGCCTCCGCCCGATCCTGATGACGGCGCTGGCGACGATCTTCGCCCTGCTCCCCATGGCCCTGGGCGTCACGGGCGAGGGCGGCTTCATCGCCCAGCCCCTCGCCGTGGTCGTCATCGGCGGCCTGATCACGTCCACCCTGCTGACGCTGCTGCTGGTGCCGACGCTCTACGCGATGCTGGAGCTCCGCAAGGAGCGGCGCGCGAAGAAGCGGGCGGCCAAGCGGGAGGCGAAGGCGGAGAAGGTCCTGGAACCGGCCGGAGTCTGACGGCATGGCAAAGGGCCGGGTCTCGTACGAGGCCCGGCCCTTTCGTGTGCGTTTTCGTGTGCGCTAGGGAAGCGCGAGCATCCGCTCCAGGGCCAGCTTGGCGAAGGCCTCGGTCTCCTTGTCGACCTCGATCCGGTTGACCAGGTTGCCCTCGGCCAGGGACTCCAGGGCCCAGACCAGGTGGGGCAGGTCGATGCGGTTCATGGTCGAGCAGAAGCAGACCGTCTTGTCGAGGAAGACGATCTCCTTGTCCTCGGGCGCGAAACGGTTCGCCAGCCGCCGGACCAGGTTCAGCTCGGTGCCGATGGCCCACTTGGAGCCCGCCGGGGCCGCCTCCAGGGCCTTGATGATGTACTCCGTCGAGCCGACGTAGTCCGCGGCGGCCACGACCTCGTGCTTGCACTCCGGGTGGACCAGGACGTTCACGCCCGGGATGCGCTCGCGGACGTCGTTGACCGAGTCCAGGTTGAAGCGGCCGTGCACCGAGCAGTGACCCCGCCACAGGATCATCTTCGCCGCACGGAGCTCGTCCGCCGTCAGGCCGCCGTTCGGCTTGTGCGGGTTGTAGACCACGCAGTCGTCCAGGGACATGCCCATGTCCCGGACGGCGGTGTTGCGGCCGAGGTGCTGGTCGGGCAGGAAGAGCACCTTCTCGCCCTGCTGGAAGGCCCACTCCAGGGCCCGCTTGGCGTTGGAGGAGGTGCAGATCGTGCCGCCGTGCTTGCCGGTGAACGCCTTGATGTCGGCGGAGGAGTTCATGTACGAGACCGGCACGACCTGCTCGGCCACGCCCGCCTCCGTCAGCACGTCCCAGCACTCCGCGACCTGCTCGGCCGTCGCCATGTCGGCCATGGAGCAGCCGGCGGCGAGGTCGGGCAGGACGACCTTCTGGTCGTCGGAGGTGAGGATGTCCGCCGACTCGGCCATGAAGTGCACACCGCAGAACACGATGTACTCGGCCTCCGGGCGCGCGGCCGCGTCCCGGGCCAGCTTGAAGGAGTCGCCCGTGACGTCGGCGAACTGGATGACCTCGTCGCGCTGGTAGTGATGGCCGAGCACGAAGACCTTGTCGCCGAGCTTCTCCTTGGCCGCGCGGGCGCGCGCGACCAGGTCCGGGTCGGACGGCGAGGGCAGGTCACCGGGGCACTCGACGCCCCGCTCGCTCTTCGGGTCGGCCTCACGGCCGAGCAGCAGCAGGGCGAGCGGAGTCGGCTGCACGTCGAGTTCCGGGGTCTGGGCGGTGGTCACGACACGCACCCTTTCTACTTTTCGTCTAACTGACGCTATCTATCATAACCGGTTCACGTCACTTTGACGACGGCCATAGCGTCGATGTGACGTGAATCCCGCCCGGCTCCCTCCTCGGGTCGCTGTCGGCCTTCCCGGCCATGTGCGAGCATGAAGACGGAAGCAAAAGGCGACAACGTGACTGCCCGGCCCGGAATGAATCCGCGCAAGCGCCGGTTGCACTCGTCGGCAAGCAGTCTCCGTACAACCCGGGAGAGATGTAGATGTCCGTATCGGACGAGACCACCACCGTCACCGACGGCATCATCCTGACCGACGCCGCCGCGGCCAAGGTCAAGGCCCTGCTCGACCAGGAAGGCCGCGACGACCTGGCGCTGCGCGTCGCCGTCCAGCCCGGCGGCTGCTCCGGCCTGCGCTACCAGCTCTTCTTCGACGAGCGCTCGCTCGACGGTGACGTGAAGAAGGACTTCGGCGGGGTCAAGGTCGTCACGGACCGCATGAGCGCCCCGTACCTGGGCGGCGCGACCATCGACTTCGTGGACACGATCGAGAAGCAGGGCTTCACGATCGACAACCCGAACGCGACCGGCTCCTGCGCCTGCGGCGACTCCTTCAGCTGAGCCGAGGGATCCGGCCCGAGGGCCTGACGGATGCGGAAGGGCGGCGGCCCCCTCAGCGGGGGGCCGCCGCCCTCGTCGTACGCCGGAAGGCTAGCGAGACTGCACCGATGCGTCCGGCCGCAGCGCGCCCGGCTTGGTCCGGGGGATCCCGGCCCCGTCGGCACCGACCACCGCCCGCCCGTCCAGCGGTGCAGCCAGCCGTACGGTCTTCACGTACTCCTTGGCGATCAGCACACACACCTTGCCGGGCCAGGGGTGCTCGGTGACGGTCACGGTCACCCGCTCGCCGCTCTCCTTCGCCGCCACCGTGTAGTCGGCGCACACCCCGCCGAAGAAGCTCACGGTCAGCACCCGGCCCTCCGCCATGTAGCCGGTCACCTTCACACTCCGGGGTGCCGCGGACGCGGTGGGCGCCGAGGGCGTGGCCGCCGACGCCAGGTACCGGGGATCGACCGCCGGGTACGACACCGTCGACGCGCCCTGACCGGCCGGCTCCCGCACCTCGAACAGCCAGGACGGCACCAGCGTCTGCCGCCCGGCGACGGAGTGCGCGGACAGCCCGAACACCGCCTTCTCCACGGTGACCGGGTCCGTTCCGGCGTCCGCCCCCTCCTGCTTCGGCACCTCCGTGGACGCGCCCGCGGACGCGGCCGTGGGCGCGCCGCACGGCTGCTCCAGCCGGTCCTTCATCGGCACCGGACTGACGCAGCCGCCGATCCCCATGCGGTGGTCGCTCTTCGGCGCCGCGTTCATCAGCTTCAGCGTCTTCGCGGCGCTCAGCACGGGATACGTGTCGCCCTTCACCGGCGCACCGAGCAGCCCGTGCCCGCCGACCAGCTCGCCCTGCCGGTCCACGGTCAGGCCGGTCGTCCAGCCGTAGGTCGGCAGCCCGCCGACCACCGGGTCGGCGTTCACGACCCGCTGGCTGCCCATGACCTGGCTCGCGTCGGTCTTCGCGTCGTCCAGCCCCGCCGCCTTCAGCACCGGCGCGGCCGCCTCGGTCGCCTTCCGCACGCTCACCGGGGCGCCCGTCGGGCCCATCGGGTCGTGCGCGCACAGGACGCCCTTCGTGCAGTCGTCGGTGCCCGGCGCATACCGGCTGAACGTCCAGCTGCCCGGCGCGTCACGGTTCACCGTCAGGCTCGGCCCGGAGCCGTCCTTGCCGCCGACGCCGTCGACCCGCCAGATCCGCCCCTCGGCCACCGGCGTGCCGTCGATGCCCAGCGCCTTGGCCAGCCGGGCCACCGCGTCCTTGCCGACCTCGCCCTTCGGCACGTACACCGGCGCGGAGCCGGGCCCGGCCGGCAGCTCGCCGTGGGCGACGTACGTGGCGCCGTAGGGGTCCGGCTCGCCCGGGGCGATCCCGCCCGTGCCGGTCCAGCCGTCCAGCGCGAGCGGCGGGGGAGTGGCGCCGGAGTCGGCCGCGCCCGGTCCGCCCGTACGGCCGCCGGTGCCGCTGCTCGCCGCGAGGTACGCGCCACCGCCGCCGACCAGCAGCACGGCGGCGGCGACGGAGACGACGACGAGCCGCGACCGCCGCCTGCTTGCCTGCCCGCCCTCCGTGTCGTCGGCGCCCTCCGCCGCGGCGGGCGCCGGCTCAGGCTTCCCCGAGTCCTCGGAACCCTCCTGACTCGCGCCGTTCGCGCCCTTCGCGGCGCTCCCGGCGCTCTCCGCGCACTCGGCATGCTCGGAGCCCTCGGGGTGCTCGCGGTTCTCGGGTCGCTCGGTGTTCACCGCATCGCTCCTCGCTGGTCGTATCCCGCATCCCCCGCCTGGGGGACGGCGATGGGACGCGGGAGGGGAGCGTGCGGTTCCCTGCCAAATGCGCCCCGCGCGTCAGTCGCCGTAGTCGGACATCGCGTCCAGCAGCCGCGCGGACCGCACCGGCACGGTCACCCCGTGGATCAGCGACGGCGGCACCGGCCGGGGCTCGGCGTGCTCGGGGACCGCCCAGTGCGGAGCCATCCGGGCGCAGTCGCCGCGCAGTGCGGCGAGATCGCCGTCCGGGTCACTCCCGAGGTCGGCGGGGGCGGTGTGGCGGAACTTGAGGTTGGTCATGACCGCACCGTAGGCCTGCTCCGGGTCGCGAAGAAAGACGTACTATCGGGTAGTTTCGTCAGCTACAGCGTGAGCGGCCGAGCGGGTAGCGTGAACTGTCAACCCAGCCTCCCGCAGGAGATTCCCCGTCGTGCGCATCGCAGTCACCGGCTCCATCGCCACCGACCACCTCATGACCTTCCCCGGCCGCTTCGCCGACCAGTTCGTCGCGGACCAGCTGCACACGGTTTCGCTCTCCTTCCTCGTCGACAACCTGGACGTCCGCCGGGGCGGCGTCGCCGCCAACATCGCCTTCGGCATGGGCCAGCTCGGCACCAGGCCGATCCTGGTCGGCGCCGCCGGCTTCGACTTCGACGAGTACCGGGCCTGGCTCGACCGGCACGGCGTGGACACCGACTCGGTCCGGATCTCCGAGACCCTGCACACCGCCCGCTTCGTGTGCACCACCGACGCCGACCACAACCAGATCGGCTCGTTCTACACCGGCGCGATGAGCGAGGCCCGCCTCATCGAGCTGAAGACCGTCGCCGACCGCGTGGGCGGCCTGGACCTGGTCCTCATCGGCGCCGACGACCCGGAGGCGATGCTCCGCCACACGGAGGAGTGCCGCTCCCGCGCGATCCCCTTCGCCGCCGACTTCTCCCAGCAGATCGCCCGGATGGACGGCGACGAGATCCGGGTGCTGCTGGACGGGGCGACGTACCTGTTCTCCAACGAGTACGAGAAGGGCCTCATCGAGACCAAGACCGGCTGGAGCGACGCCGAGATCCTCGCCAAGGTGGGCCACCGCGTCACCACGCTCGGCTCGCGCGGCGTGTGCATCGAGCGCGTCGGCGAGGAACCGATCGAGGTCGGCGTCCCCGAGGAGGAGCGCAAGGCCGACCCCACGGGCGTCGGCGACGCCTTCCGCGCGGGGTTCCTGTCGGGGCTGGCCTGGGGCGTCCCGCTCGAGCGCGCCGCTCAGGTGGGCTGCATGCTGGCGACGCTCGTCATCGAGACGGTGGGTACGCAGGAGTACCGGCTGCGGCGGGGGCACTTCATGGAGCGGTTCACCAAGGCGTACGGGGACGAGGCCGCTGCCGAGGTCCAGGCCCACCTGAGCTGAGCCGCGACTGCTCGTCCGCCCCGGCGGGCCCGCTGTCGACAGCGGGCCCGCTGCGGCTTCGCAGCCCCTCAGCTCACCCGGCGCACCACGTATGCCGTGCCCCGGTCCGCGGGCTCCTCCCCGACGTACTCCTGCCCCCGCATCTCGCACCACGCCGGGATGTCCAGGCGGGCCGCCTCGTCGTCGGACAGGACCCGCACCGTCCCGCCCACCGGCACGTCACCGAACACCTTCGCCAGTTCGATGACCGGGATCGGGCACCGCTTGCCGAGGGAGTCGACGACCAGTTCCTCGGCCCGTACGGCGGTCTCGGGCGCCGGTGCGCCCAGTTTCTCCCGGACCCCCGCCACCGCCCCCGGCAGCACCTCCAGGAACCGCTCCACGTCCTCCTCGCCCGCCCCCGCCGGCAGCGACACCCGTACGTTCCCCTCGCTCAGCACGCCCATCGCCTTCAGCACATGGCTGGGCGTCAGCGTGCTGCTCGTGCAGGAGGAACCGGAGGAGACGGAGAAGCCCTCCCGGTCCAGCTCGTGCAACAGCGCCTCGCCGTCGACGTAGAGGCAGGAGAAGGTGACGATCCCGGGCAGCCGGCGTTCGGGGGCGCCGACGACCTCCACGTCCGGCACCAGCCGCGGCACCCGCGTCCGGATCCGCTCCGTCAGCTCCCGCAGTCGTACCGCCTCCTGGGCCGCCTCGGCCCGCACCGCCCGCAGCGAGGCCACGGCCGCCACGATCGCCGGGAGGTTCTCGAAACCGGGCGCCCGCCCCGACTCCCGCTCGTCGACGGGCCCTTGGGCGGCGAACCGCACCCCCTTGCGCACGACGAGCAGCCCGACCCCGGACGGCCCGCCCCATTTGTGCGCGCTGGCCGTCAGCACCGACCAGTCGCCCTCGACGGGTCCCCACCCCAGCGACTGCGCCGCGTCCACCAGCAGCGGCACCCCGGCGGCCCGGCACACCTCGGCCACCTCGGCCACCGGCTGCACGGTCCCCACCTCGTGGTTGGCCGACTGCAGACACGCCAGCGCGGTGTCCGGGCGCAGGGCACCCGCGTAGCCCGACGGCTCCACGGCACCCGCCCGGTTCACCGGCACCCGGGTCACCGTGCCGCCGTCCGCCTCGAACACCTCCGCCGAATGGAGTACGGAGGAGTGTTCGACGGACGACACGATCAGGTGGCGTCCGACCCTCCGCCTTCCGGCCAACGCCCCCGCGACACCCGTGTGTACGGCCCGCGTACCGGACGAGGTGAACACCACCTCGTCGGCCCGGCAGCCGACGGCTTCGGCGGCCGCCTCCCGGGCGGCGTCCAGCAGCATCCGGGCCCTGCGTCCCTCCCGGTACAGCCGTGCGGGATCGGCCCATCCCTCATCCAAAGAGGCCAACAACGCCTGACGGGCCACAGGATGGAGGGGAGCGGCGGAAGCAGCATCAAAGTAGGCCATACAGCAACGCTAAACCGCCGGTCAGGGCAGCGTCCCGAAGGGGTGCGGGGCTGTGTCGATTGCGGCTCCGCCGCGGGGCGCGACCAGCCACGAAGGGCCCGCAGCCGCCAATCAAGCGAACCACCCGAGTTAGTAGGCACCCCTCCCCGCGAACCCCCGGAGGGCGTCGGCTAGGGTTTGGTCCGCATAAACATCCAAACCCCTGCCCGACGCAGGGCGGCGACCGACCAGCGAGAAGAAGGCCGCAGCCGACCGCGCGGGCGAGACTCTCGGGAAGGCGCTACGTGAGTCCCAACGGCTCCGACCGCTCGCCGCGGCGCCCGATGCGGCGGAAGCTGCTGCAGGCACTGACCGCGGGCCTGGTCCTGGCGACCGCAACCGGTTGCACATACAAGGACTTCCCCCGCCTTGGCATGCCCACCCCGACCACGGAAGAGGCTCCGCGGATCCTCTCCCTGTGGCAGGGCTCCTGGGCTGCCGCGCTCGCCGTCGGCGTGCTGGTGTGGGGCCTGATCCTGTGGAGCGCCATGTTCCACCGGCGCAGCCGCACCAAGGTCGAGGTACCTCCGCAGACCCGGTACAACATGCCGATCGAGGCCCTGTACACGGTGGTCCCGATCATCATCATCTCGGTGCTCTTCTACTTCACGGCCCGGGACGAGACGAAGCTCCTCAGCCTCGACAAGAAGCCCGACGTCACGATCAACGTGGTCGGCTTCCAGTGGAGCTGGGGCTTCAACTACATCGAGAACGTCCCCGGTGTCTCCGGCAACGCCAAGACCGACACGAACCTGAACGCCATTCCGGACCGGTTCAAGGACCAGTTCCCGGCGAACGCCGGTGGTGTCTACGACGTCGGTACGCCGGCCACGCGGAACCCGCAGACCGGCAACCCCGGTCCGACGCTCTGGCTCCCCAAGGGCGAGACCGTCCGCTTCATCCTCACCTCGCGTGACGTCATCCACTCCTTCTGGGTGGTGCCGTTCCTGATGAAGCAGGACGTCATCCCGGGCCACACCAACGCCTTCCAGGTGACCCCGAACCATGAGGGCACCTTCCTCGGCAAGTGCGCCGAGCTCTGCGGCGTCGACCACTCGCGCATGCTGTTCAACGTGAAGGTCGTATCCCCGGCGGCGTACCAGAAGCACCTCCAGGACCTCGCCAAGAAGGGGCAGACCGGTTACATTCCCGCCGGCATCGCGCAGACGAGCCACGAGAAGAACCGGGAGACGAACAACCTGTGAGCATCCTCAACGAACCCCAGGGTGCCGCGGCAGCTGAAGGCGCGTTCGCGGACGAGCTGCCGGTCAGGCGCAAGCAGCCCGGCAATGCCGTGGTGAAGTGGCTGACGACCACCGACCACAAGACGATCGGGACGATGTACCTTGCGACGTCGTTCGCGTTCTTCCTGATCGGTGGCGTGATGGCGCTGCTCATGCGCGCCGAGCTGGCCCGTCCCGGCCTGCAGATCATGTCGAACGAGCAGTTCAACCAGGCGTTCACGATGCACGGCACGATCATGCTGCTGATGTTCGCGACGCCGCTGTTCGCCGGCTTCGCGAACTGGATCATGCCGCTGCAGATCGGCGCGCCCGACGTGGCGTTCCCCCGGCTGAACATGTTCGCCTACTGGCTGTACCTGTTCGGCTCGCTGATCGCGGTGGGCGGCTTCCTCACCCCGCAGGGCGCGGCCGACTTCGGCTGGTTCGCCTACTCCCCGCTGTCGGACGCGGTCCGCTCCCCGGGTGTCGGCGCCGACATGTGGATCATGGGTCTGGCCATGTCCGGCTTCGGCACCATCCTCGGCTCGGTCAACTTCATCACCACGATCATCTGCATGCGCGCCCCGGGCATGACCATGTTCCGCATGCCGATCTTCGTGTGGAACGTGCTGCTGACCGGTGTCCTGGTCCTGCTGGCCTTCCCGGTCCTGGCGGCCGCGCTGTTCGCCCTGGAGGCGGACCGCAAGTTCGGTGCCCACGTCTTCGACGCCACCAACGGCGGAGCCCTGCTGTGGCAACACCTCTTCTGGTTCTTCGGACACCCAGAGGTGTACATCATCGCGCTGCCGTTCTTCGGCATCATCAGCGAAGTGATCCCGGTGTTCTCCCGCAAGCCGATGTTCGGCTACATGGGCCTGATCGCCGCGACCATCTCCATCGCCGGTCTGTCCGTGACCGTGTGGGCCCACCACATGTACGTCACCGGCGGGGTCCTGCTGCCCTTCTTCTCCTTCATGACCTTCCTGATCGCCGTGCCGACCGGTGTGAAGTTCTTCAACTGGATCGGCACGATGTGGAAGGGCTCGCTGTCCTTCGAGACGCCGATGCTCTGGGCCGTCGGCTTCCTGATCACCTTCACGTTCGGTGGTCTGACCGGTGTCATCCTGGCCTCGCCCCCGATGGACTTCCACGTCTCCGACTCGTACTTCGTGGTGGCCCACTTCCACTACGTGGTCTTCGGCACGGTCGTCTTCGCCATGTTCTCCGGCTTCCACTTCTGGTGGCCGAAGATGACCGGCAAGATGCTGGACGAGCGCCTCGGCAAGATCACCTTCTGGACGCTGTTCGTCGGCTTCCACGGCACCTTCCTGGTCCAGCACTGGCTGGGCGTGGAGGGCATGCCGCGCCGCTACGCCGACTACCTGGCCGCCGACGGCTTCACCGCCCTGAACACGGTCTCGACCATCAGCTCCTTCCTGCTCGGCCTGTCGATCCTGCCGTTCCTGTACAACGTCTGGAAGACGGCCAAGTACGGCAAGCCGGTCGGCGTGGACGACCCGTGGGGCTACGGCCGTTCGCTGGAGTGGGCGACCTCGTGCCCGCCGCCGCGGCACAACTTCCTCACCCTGCCGCGGATCCGCAGCGAATCCCCGGCGTTCGACCTGCACCACCCTGAGATCGCCGCGCTCGAGCAGCTCGCGCACAGCGGTCACGGCACCGCCATCGCGGGCAGCAAGGAGGCCGGCAAGTGAAGATCCAGGGCCGGATGTTCATCTGGCTGAGCTTCTTCCTCCTGATCATGGCCATCGTGTATGGCGTGTGGTCGAAGGAGCCGGCCGGTACCACCGCACTCTTCCTGGCCTTCGGCCTGAGCATCATGATCGGCTTCTACCTGGGCTTCACCGCCCGGCGGGTCGACGCGGGTGCCCAGGACGACAAGGAGGCCGATGTCGCGGACGACGCGGGCGAGCTGGGCTTCTTCAGCCCGCACAGCTGGCAGCCGCTCCTGCTGGGCTTCGGCGGTGCGATCGCCTTCCTCAGCATCGCGGTCGGCTGGTGGCTGATCTACTTCTCCGCCCCGTTCATCGCGGTCGGTCTGTTCGGCTGGGTGTTCGAGTACTACCACGGTGAGAACCGCACCCAGTAGCACGCGAGAGCAGTACGTACCGGCAAGCCCGGACGCTTCCTCGGGAGCGTCCGGGCTTGCCGGTTTTCCACAGGTCGTCCGAGCGCGGTCGTTCCTTTGCCGCAGTGTCGGTCGCTCGTACGGGTTACTCGCCGCGCAAATGGGGTCAGCGCCTCATAGCGTGATCGTATGAACCACACTCCGCGGACCCGCACCGTCGTCGGCTGCACCCTGCTGGTGACCGCGCTCGGCGCGGGCGTCACCGCCTGCGGTTCGGACGGCAACCCGCTGTCGGCCAAGCCGTACGACGCGGCGGGCGAGATCTCCTTCAACGGCCCGGCCGAAGCGGGGGAGCGGGCCGACCCGGACAAACCCCTGGAGATCACCACCACGGGTGACGACCGCATCACCGACGTCACCGCCCAGGACTCCGCAGGGCGCTATGTGGCGGGCGAACTCGCCGCCGACGGCAGCAGATGGCACAGCACCGCCCCGCTGGCCGCCAACGCCCACTACACGGTCACGGTGAGCACCGAGGACGACGACGGCGCGCCCGGCCGCAAGGTGCTCACGTTCGACACCAGCAGGCCCACCGACAAGAAGCGCCTGACCGTCACCCTCGGGCCGAAATCGGGCCAGTACGGCGTCGGGCAGCCCATCACCGCCCAACTCGACCATGAGGTCAAGGACAAGGCGCAGCGCGCCGTCGTGGAACGCGCCCTCCGCGTGGACTCCACGCCGGCCGTACAGGGCTCCTGGTACTGGGTGAGCGGCAAGGAACTCCACTACCGGCCCCAGGAGTACTGGCCCGCCCACGCCACCATCACGGTGCACAGCAACCTGGACGGCATCAGGATCAGCGACCGGCTGTGGGGCGGCCCGTCGAAACCGCTGAAGATCACCACGGGTGACCGGATCGAGGCCGTCACGGACGCGGCGGCGCACCAGCTGACGTTCTACAAGAACGGCGCGGCGCTCAAGCGGATCCCCGTCACCACCGGCAGGCCCGGGTACGAAACCCGCAACGGCGTCAAGGTCGTCCTGGAGAAGGCGTACGTCGTCCGCATGCGCGGCACCACGATCGGCATCTCCGCGAGCAGCTCCGACTCCTACGACCTGTCGGTCTACTACGCCACCCGGGTGACCTGGTCCGGAGAGTACGTGCACGCCGCGCCCTGGTCCGTGGGCTCACAGGGCTACGCCAACGTCAGCCATGGCTGCACGGGCATGAGCAACGGCAACGCCGCGTGGTTCTTCGACAACATCCACCAGGGCGACCTCGTCAAGGTCGTCAACTCCAACGGCCACCAGATGGAGGACTTCGGCAATGGCTTCGGCGACTGGAACGTCGACTGGAAGAAGTGGCGCACGGGCAGCGCCCTCGTCAACGGCAAGCCCGACGCCCCGTCCGAGGCGGACACGGTAAGACTCCAGCCAGCGGCCCTTTGAGCGCCCCGAAAGGGGCGCGGGGCTCCAGTCGCCCCTGCCCGCTAGGCGCTCAGCAGCCGCTTCTGACGAAGCAGAGAAGCCAACGCGGAGGAGAGCTCCACAGGATCCACCGGAAGAGTCACGGCAGCGTCGGCCCGGCTCCACGTGGCCAGCCACGCGTCCTGCGGCCGCCCCATCAGCAGCAGCACCGGCGGACAGTTGAACACCTCGTCCTTGATCTGCCGGCACACCCCCATGCCCCCCATCGGCACGGCCTCACCGTCCAGCACGCACACATCGATCCCGCCCTTGTCCAGCTCACGCAGCACCGCCTCGGGTGTCGCGCACTCCACGAACTCGACCAGGGGGACGTCGGGAGCGGGCCTGCGGCCGGCGGCCAGCCGTACTTGCTCGCGGGTGTTGGAGTCGTCGCTGTAGACCAGCACCGTGGCGGTCGGCTGCATTGTTCCTCCGGGACGTCAGCGTCGTACGGACGGGACGGACAAGGCCGTTCGGGCGGAGCTTACTCCCGTGGAAGTCCCCATGAACACCACGTCAACACCGGTTCGGCGGGTGGCAACACTCCGAACGGCACCCCCCGGAGTGAGGGCGGGATAAGCGACCGACATAATGTCGGTCGTGGCGACAGCAACGACAGTAGAAACCGGGCACGCGCACCCGTCGGTCAACCGGCCGAACCTCACCAGCGTCGGAACCATCATCTGGCTGAGTTCCGAGCTGATGTTCTTCGCGGCCCTCTTCGCGATGTACTTCACCCTGCGATCGGTGACGGGTCCGGCGCACTGGAAGCACATGGCCGACGCGCTCAATGTGCCCTTCTCCGCGACGAACACCACGATCCTGGTGCTCTCCTCGCTCACCTGCCAGCTCGGCGTGTTCGCGGCCGAGCGCGGGGACGTGAAGAAGCTCCGCGGGTGGTTCATCCTCACCTTCATCATGGGTGCGATCTTCATCGGCGGTCAGATCTACGAGTACACGAGCCTGGTGAGGGACGAGGGCATCTCGCTCTCCTCCGACCCGTACGGCTCGGTGTTCTACCTGACCACCGGCTTCCACGGCCTGCACGTGACGGGCGGTCTGATCGCCTTCCTGCTGGTCCTCGGGCGCACCTACATGGCCAAGAGGTTCACCCACGAGCAGGCGACCGCCGCCATCGTCGTGTCCTACTACTGGCACTTCGTCGATGTGGTCTGGATCGGCCTTTTCGCCACGATCTACCTGATCAAGTAGCCGGGACCGGCTCCCGCACATCCAGAACCACCGACGCAGAAGATCCTGACACCGGGGTAATCCGTGAAAAAGCTCTCCGCACGACGACGCCATCCGCTGGCGGCGGTCGTCGTCCTACTCCTCGCGCTGGCGGCCACTGGGGGGCTGTACGCCGCGTTCGCACCCGCGGGCAAGGCGCAGGCCGATGATTCCGCCCAGTCCCTGACCATCCAGGAGGGCAAGAAGCTCTACGAGGTCGGCTGCGCCAGCTGCCACGGCACCGGTGGCCAGGGCTCCTCCGACGGGCCGAGCCTGGTCGGCGTGGGTGCCGCGGCCGTCGACTTCCAGGTCGGCACCGGCCGTATGCCGGCCGCCACCTCCCAGGGCGCCCAGGTCCCGCGCAAGAAGGTCGTCTACAACCAGACGCAGATCGACCAGCTCGCCGCGTACATCGCCACGCTGGGCGCCGGCCCGAGCGTGCCCACCAAGGACCAGTACGGCCCGGGCGGCGCGGACATCGCCAAGGGCGGCGAGCTGTTCCGCACCAACTGCGCGCAGTGCCACAACTTCACCGGCAAGGGCGGTGCCCTGACCAAGGGCAAGTTCGCGCCCACGCTGGAGGGTGTCGACCCGAAGCACATCTACGAGGCCATGCAGACCGGCCCGCAGAACATGCCGTCCTTCCCCGACACCACGCTGTCCTCGAAGAACAAGAAGGACATCATCGCGTACCTGCACGCGGTCGACAGCAGCGATACGACGAACCCCGGCGGTCTGGAGCTGGGCGGCCTCGGGCCGGTCAGTGAGGGTCTGTTCGCCTGGATCTTCGGTCTCGGCGCGCTGATCGCCGTCGCCGTCTGGGTCGCCGCTCGGACCGCAAAGGCCAAGAAGTCATGAGTAGCCAAGACATTCCAGAAGAGAACCTGCCCGCTGAGCAGGACCACGCGCGCGGCGCGGTAGGGGTCGCGGACGAGGTGAACCCGTTCGCCGACCCGGGGCTGCCGCCTCACGAGCACCGCATCCAGGACATCGACGAGCGGGCCGCCAGGCGGTCCGAGCGCGCGGTCGCCCTGCTGTTCACGGTGTCGATGCTGGCCACCGTCGGCTTCATCGTCTCGTACGTGACGATCCCGCACGACAAGAGCATCTTCGTCTTCCCGATCGGTCACATCAGCGCGCTGAACTTCGCGCTGGGTCTGACCCTCGGTGCGGCGCTGTTCTGCATCGGCGCGGGCGCGGTCCACTGGGCCCGCACCCTGATGTCCGACGTCGAGGTCGCCGACGAGCGTCACCCGATCGAGGCCGCCCCCGAGGTCCGCGCGAAGGTCCACGCGGACTTCCGCCAGGGTGCCGCCGAGTCGGCGCTCGGCCGCCGCAAGCTGATCCGCAACACGATGTTCGGCGCGCTGGCCCTGGTGCCGCTCTCCGGCGTCATGCTGCTGCGTGACCTCGGTCCGCTGCCCGGCACCTCGCTGCGGCACACGATGTGGGCCAAGGGCAAGCGTCTGGTGAACACCAACACCAACCTGCCGCTGCGCCCCGAGGACGTCGCCGTCGGCTCCCTCACCTTCGCCAAGCCCGACGGGCTGGAGGAGACGAGCGAGGACTTCCAGACGGAGATCGCCAAGGCCGCGCTGATGATCGTCCGGCTGCAGCCGGACAACATCAAGGACAAGCGCGAGCTCGACTGGTCGCACGAGGGCATCGTCGCCTTCTCGAAGATCTGCACCCACGTCGGCTGCCCGATCTCGCTGTACGAGCAGCAGACGCACCACGTGCTGTGCCCGTGCCACCAGTCCACCTTCGACCTCTCCGACGGCGCCCGAGTGATCTTCGGCCCCGCCGGCCACGCCCTGCCGCAGCTGCGCATCGGTGTGGACAGTGAGGGTTACCTCCAGGCGCTCGGCGACTTCGAGGAGCCCGTCGGTCCTGCATTCTGGGAGCGCGGATGAGTACTGCAGCCAACGAGACGCCCCGCTCTCGCGGGAAGGCACCGGCCGGCGAGCGTGTCGCCGACTGGGCCGACGGCCGGCTCGGGATCTACTCCCTGGCCAAGGCCAACATGCGCAAGATCTTCCCCGACCACTGGTCGTTCATGTTGGGCGAAGTGTGCATGTACAGCTTCATCATCATCATCCTGACGGGTGTCTATCTGACGCTGTTCTTCCACCCGTCGATGAACGAGGTGGAGTACCACGGCAGCTATGTCCCGCTCCAGGGACAGCTGATGTCCGAGGCGTTCAGCTCGACCCTGCACATCTCCTTCGACGTGCGCGGTGGTCTGCTCATGCGGCAGATCCACCACTGGGCCGCGCTGATCTTCCTCGCCGGCATGTTCGTGCACATGATGCGCGTGTTCTTCACCGGCGCGTTCCGTAAGCCGCGTGAGATCAACTGGCTGTTCGGCTTCCTGCTGTTCGTCCTCGGCATGTTCACCGGCTTCACCGGTTACTCGCTCCCGGACGACCTGCTCTCCGGCACCGGTGTCCGCTTCATGGAGGGCGCGATCCTGTCCGTGCCGATCGTCGGCACGTACCTGTCGTTCTTCCTCTTCGGCGGTCAGTTCCCCGGCCACGACTTCGTCGCCCGGTTCTACTCGATCCACATCCTGCTGCTGCCGGGCATCATGCTCGGGCTGATGGTGGGCCACCTGATCCTGGTCTTCTACCACAAGCACACGCAGTTCGCGGGTCCCGGCAAGAGCGAGAAGAACGTCGTCGGCATGCCGCTGCTGCCGGTCTACATGGCCAAGGCCGGAGGCTTCTTCTTCCTGGTCTTCGGTGTCATCGCGGCCATCGCGGCGGTCGCTCAGATCAACCCGATCTGGGCCATGGGCCCCTACCGTCCGGACCAGGTGTCCACCGGCGCCCAGCCCGACTGGTACATGGGCTTCTCCGAGGGTCTGATCCGCTTCATGCCGGGCTGGGAGATCAACCTCTGGGGTCACACGCTCGTCCTGGGCGTCTTCATCCCGCTGATGATCTTCCCGTTGGTCCTCGTGGCGATCGCGGTCTACCCGTTCATCGAGTCCTGGGTCACCGGGGACAAGAGCGAGCACCACATCCTGGACCGCCCGCGCAACGCCCCGACGCGCACCGGTCTCGGTGTCGCCTGGATGACGGTGTACCTGACGCTGCTGGTCGGCGGTGGCAACGACCTGTGGGCCACCCACTTCCACCTGTCGATCAACGCCGTGACCTGGTTCGTCCGGATCGCCTTCTTCGTCGGCCCGGTCATCGCGTTCCTCGTCACCAAGCGGATCTGCCTGGGGCTGCAGCGCCGCGACCGCGACAAGGTGCTGCACGGTCGCGAGACCGGCATCATCAAGCGCCTGCCGCACGGTGAGTTCATCGAGGTGCACGAGCCGCTCAGTCAGGAGCAGCTGCACACCCTCACGGCTCACCACCAGTACGAGCCGGCCGAGATCGGCCCGACGGTCGACGAGAACGGTGTCGAGCGCAAGGTGCCGGCCTCGGAGAAGCTCCGGGTGAAGCTGTCCAGCGCCTACTACGGCGAGGACAACCAGATCCCGAAGCCGACCGTCGACGAGTACAAGGAGATCACGAGCGGCCACGGCCACCACTGATCCAGGCGTCGCCACACCACGCCGAAGGGCCCCGTCCGGGTTACGGACGGGGCCCTTCGCCGTGTCCCGGGCTGGATAGGGTGGGATCACACGGTTTCTTCTACGACACACAGGAGCGGCTATGAGCGCTGTGACCCCCGCTGGAGGCGACACCGCGGCGGGCCGCTCCTGGCCCGCCCTGCTGAACGGCCTGCTGGACGGCCGGAACCTGTCCGCCGACGACACCGCGTGGGCGATGGACCGGATCATGCGCGGCGAGGCGACCGACGCGCAGATCGCCGGGTTCGCGGTGGCGCTGCGGGCCAAGGGACAGACGGTGCAGGAGATCACCGGTCTGGTCCGCACCATGTACGAGCACGCGAACGTGATCGAGGTGCCCGGCCGTACCGTCGACATCGTCGGTACGGGCGGCGACGGGGCCAGGACGGTGAACATCTCGACCATGTCGTCACTGGTCGTCGCCGGTACGGGCGCGAAGGTCGTCAAGCACGGCAACCGCGCCGCGTCCTCCGCCTCCGGGTCCTCCGACGTCCTGGAGAAGCTGGGCGTCAACCTCGACCTCACGCCCCGACGGGTGGCCGAGGTCGCGGAGGAGGCCGGCATCACCTTCTGCTTCGCGGTCAAGTTCCACCCCGCGCTGCGTCATGTGGGCGCCGCGCGTGGTCAGTTGGGCATCCGGACGGTGTTCAACCTGCTCGGTCCGCTGACCAACCCGGCGAAGGTGCGGGCCCAGGCGGTCGGCGTGGCCGTCGTCCGCGAGGCGCCGATCGTCGCGGGCGTGCTCGCGGAGCGCGGCAACTCCTCGCTGGTCTTCCGCGGCGACGACGGGCTGGACGAGCTGACCACGACGTCCACGTCCCACGTCTGGGTCGTGCGGGACGGCAAGGTCACCGAGGAGACCTTCGACCCGCGGGACGTCGGCATCGACCTCGTCCCCGTGGAGGCGCTGCGCGGCGGCGACCCGTCGCACAACGCCGAGGTCGCCCGTCGCCTGCTGGACGGCGAGCGGGGCCCGGTACGGGACGCGGTGCTGCTGAACTCCGCGGCGGCCCTCGTGGCCCTGGACCCGACGGACGCCCCGCTCGCCGACCAGCTCCGCGCCGGCATGGCCAGGGCCGCCGAGTCCATCGACTCGGGGGCGGCGAAGCGGACACTGGAGCGCTGGGTGGCCGCGAGCAACGCCTAGCGGTCACCGACGGTCGTCCCGCGATCCGGACACGGGTTGCGGGACGACGATCATTTCGCGTACGTTCCTGTACCAGGTCATGAGTGACAGTCATGAGGCCCCGGCCGACTGTCCGGCAACCCTCCGTCCGTGGCGGGGTGCCCCGGGTGAGGACCAGGCCGTAGGCAGCGAGGTCTACGGCAAGCGCGGACCCCTCGCGCGCTGCTGAGAGCGCGGGACCAGGGGTCCTGGTCATCGAGGGAGCCTTCCGTGAGCAAGCGAATGCGATAGGGCCGCAGAGCCCCGCCTCCGCATCCCCCTTTTTCTCTTCTTTCCGTACGTCGTCTTCGGCGTACGTTCTCACGGGAGTTCCCCATGTCCGTCTTCACCGCTGCCGCCGACCAGTCCGTTTGTGCCCCCCTGCCCGTTCTGGGCCGGGATGTCACCGTCCCGCTCGTCACCGGCGGCGAGGTCACCTACGCGGCCCTCGACTACGCGGCCAGCGCCCCCGCCCTGCAGCGCGTCTGGGACGACGTGGCCGCCTACGCGCCGTACTACGGCAGTGTCCACCGCGGCGCCGGCTACCTCTCCCAGCTCTCCACCGACCTGTTCGAGAACGCCCGCCAGACGGTCGCCGAGTTCCTGGACTGCCGCGCCGACGACCAGGTGGTCTTCACCCGCTCCACCACGGACTCGCTGAACCTCCTGGCCCGTGCCCTCCCGGCCGGCTGCCAGGTCTTCGTCTTCGAGACCGAGCACCACGCCTCCCTGCTGCCCTGGCAGGGCGCCCGTGTCACCTACCTGAACGCCCCGCGCACCCCGCAGCAGGCCGTCACGGCCCTGGAGCGGGCCCTCGCCGACCGCGACCCGTACGGCCCGGCCCTCGTCTGCGTGACCGGTGCCTCCAACGTCACCGGCGAGCTGTGGCCCGTACGGGAGCTGGCGGCAGCCGCCCACGCGCACGGCGCCCGGATCGTCCTGGACGCCGCCCAGCTGGCTCCCCACCACCCGGTGTCCGTCCGTGACCTGGACGTCGACTGGGTCGCCTTCTCGGGCCACAAGCTGTACGCCCCCTTCGGCTCCGGTGTCCTGGCCGGCCGCGCCGACTGGCTGCGCGCGGCCGAGCCGTACCTCGCGGGCGGCGGCGCCAGCCGCAAGGTGACCCGGCGTCAGGACGGCGGTGTGGACGTGGAGTGGCACGAGAGCGCCGCGCGGCACGAGGCGGGGTCGCCCAATGTGATCGGCGCCTACTCCATCGCGTCCGCATGCAAGGCCCTCACCGAGGCCGGCTGGGACACCCTGGTGGCCCGTGAGCAGCACCTGATCGCCAGGGTCCGCGAGGGCCTGGCGGAGGTCCCCGAGGTGAAGATCCTCTCCCTCTTCGGCGACGAGGCCCCGCGCGTCGGAGTCATCTCCTTCGTCGTCGAGGGCTGGAACAGCTCCCACTTCGCCGCCGCGCTCTCCGCCGAGTACGGCATCGGCGTCCGCGACGGCCTCTTCTGCGCCCACCCCCTGGTCCGCACCCTCCTCGGCACCGACCCCCAGGCCCAGGGGGAATGCGGAGCCCCCGAGGCCGCCCCGGGCGAGAGGTCCCTCAACGCCATCCGCGTGAGCTTCGGCGCGGGCACCCCCGACGAGCATGTCGACCGCTTCGTCACGGCGGTGAAGGAACTGGTCACCGAGGGTGCCGAGTGGACGTACCGCACAGAGGACGGCCGCTGCGTACCTGCGGTGTGAAGCCGACGCCAGGGGTAGCGCCCCAAAGGGGCGCGGGGAACTGCGCGACAAGCCACAACGAACCCGCGCCCGCCGGCGTACCGCACCCGGCAGACGAGAAGGCGATACACGCCTGAGCGGCGCAGCCCCTAGTTGTCCAGGCCGATCGAGAACGCCGCTTCCAGGTCGTGCTGGGAGTAGGTGCGGAACGCGACGTGCGTGTCGGTGGCCTCCACGCCGGGGATCTTGCTGATCCGGCCGGGGATGACATCGGCCAGGTCCTCGTGCTGCCGGACCCGGACCATGGCGATCAGGTCGTAGGTTCCGGTGACCGAGAAGACCTCGCTCACGCTCTCCAGCGCGGCGATCTGCCCCGCGATCTCGGGGATCCGGTCCACGCTGGTCTTGATGAGGACGATCGCGGTGATCACGGCTGGTTCTCTCCCTCGGGTGCCGGAGCTGGGGCGCACTTCACTCTAGTCGTACGGCCGTACCGGGCCCACGCGTAGCCGAAGCCCAGGCCGAAGCCGACGAGGTGGGCCAGATACGCCACCCCGGGGCCGCCCGAGCTCTGCTCCGCCGCCGCCCACTGCAGTGCCGCCCAGAACGGCAGCACGACCCACGCGGGGAACCGCAGTGGCAGGAAGAACAGAAACGGCAGAAGACTGGTCACACGGGCCCGGGGGAACAGGTAGAGGAATGCTCCGAGGACCGCCGAGATCGCCCCGGACGCGCCCACCAGCGACTGCTCGGAGGCGGCGTTGGCGGCCGCGTAGCCCAGCAGGGCGAGACAGCCGCAGCCGAGGTAGAAGAGGGTGAACTCGACCCGGCCCATCCGTTCCTCGGTCATCGCCCCGAAGACGAAGAGGAAGAGCATGTTGCCGAGCAGATGCACCCAGCTGCCGTGCACGAACAGGGCCGTGGCGGGGGTCAGCGCCTCGCGCACCGGCCTGGCGAACAGCTCGGCCGGCACCACCCCCCAGCGCCGGAAGTACGCCCGCTGCGCGGCGAGCAGGCCCTCCCCGGAGCCGTACCCCGGTGTGAGCCCCGAGGCCGGGCCCAGGACGAAGAGCAGGCAGCACAGGGCGATGAGGCCGTACGTCATGGGTGCCGATGCGCTCCGGACCGCCCTGAAGGCCCTGCCGACCGCCGTGCTCCACTCGCTGATCATGAATACAGAGCATGACGTAACGGGACGCAAGCTGACAGACCGCCTCGCCGCCTCGGAGGGGCCAGCGGCGAGTCGCCGCCAGGCCGTAGGGTTACGGCCACACCCGTCCGCCGACGGCGCGGTGAGCGACTACGAGAAGGAAGCGGACAGCCACGATGACGGTTCCCCTGCCGACCGCCACCACCCGATGGCGCTGCACCCTGTGCGGCAACCTCACCCGGTTCGACGTGACGCGTTCCTCGAAGGTCGTCGAGTACGTCCACCTCGATCTGGCCGGCGAGCCGACCGTGGAGGAGCGCGAGGTGGTCAGTGAGACCATCGAGTCGGTGCGGTGCCGCTGGTGCAACGCGGTGGATCAGGTGGAACTCGTGGACAGGCCGGGTGCCGGCTCCTGAGCGGAGCGGCCCCGAAGAAGTTGAAGTAGTGGGGTGTGACGGATGGCGGAGACCGCAGGCGGGGGGCCGGGCGACGGCACCGCTGAGGTGCTTGACCGTCCGCTGCCCGACGGGGTGCGCCGCCGGGTCGTCCAGATCGCATCGGACGGCTTCGGCAGCCTGACCGTGGCGGAACTGCCCGCCCAGCTCAGGCAGTACGCCCGGTTCGCCCCCAATCGCCGGGCGAAGTTCGCCGGGAACGCGATGGCGGCGGCGCTGGAGACCGACGCGCTGTTCCGGCAGCGGATCGGGGAGAAGTTCAGAGAGGCGCAGCCGGAACTCGCCGGCGCCCTCGACTCCGGCTCGCCGCTCCCGGCCGCGGACCCGCTCGACGTGGCGGCCGCGGCCTACGTACTGCGCCCGGCAGGCTGGGTGAAGCTGGTCACGGCGGCCGGCGAGGAGGTCCAGCGCGCGGACGCCGAGCGCGCAGACGAGGAGAGCCGGGCCGAGCTGGAGCGGCTGCGTGCCGAGCTGGCCCAGGCCCGCGAGCTCACCCGGGCCGAGACCGAACGGCTGCGTACGGAGCTGGAGTCGGCGAAGAAGGAAACCGAATCCCTGCACCGCAAGCTCCGTGCCGCCCTCAGCGACGTCAAGCGGGGCGAGGCGGCCCTGCGCAAGGCCCAGGCCGAGATGGACGCCGTACGCGCCGAGGCGCACCGGCAGGTGTCGGCCGGCGAGAGCGAGGCCCGCCGGCTCAAGGCCCGCCTCGGCGAGGCCGAGGCCGCGCTGGAGGCCACCCGCCGCGCCGCCCGTGAGGGCCGCAGCGTGGAGGACATGCGGGTACGGCTGCTGCTCGACACCCTGCTGGAGTCGACCCAGGGCCTCAGGCGCGAACTCGCACTGCCGCCCGTGTCCGTTCGGCCAGCCGAGACCGTGGACGCGGTCGAACCGGGACGAATGACACCGAAGGACATCGCGGCGCGCGCCCTGTCGGAGAACGACCCGGCCATCCTCGACCAGTTGCTGGCGCTGCCGCAGGCCCATCTGGTCGTCGACGGCTACAACGTCACCAAGACCGGCTATCCGCAGATGCCGCTGGAGAAGCAGCGGCTCAGGCTCCTCGGCCAGCTCTCCGCGCTCGCCGCGCAGACCGGCGCCGAGGTGACCTGTGTCTTCGACGGCGCCGAACTGGCCGCCCCGGTGCTGCTCGCCCCGCCGCGCGGGGTCAGGGTGCTGTTCTCGAAGCCGGGCGTCACGGCCGACGAGCTGATCCGGCAGCTCGTGCGCGCGGAGCCGCCGGGCCGTCCGGTCATCGTCGCCTCCACCGACCGTGAGGTGGCCGACGGCGTCGCCAAGGCGGGTGCCCGTCCCGTCGCCTCTGCGGTGCTTCTCAAGCGACTGTCCTGAAGGTCCAACGGGCACGCGCAATGCCCGAATTGGCCGTATCGTCACGCAACGTAGCGTCAATCGCACGTTACAGCATGTGGGTTGTGAGCAAAGAATGCATTGTGTGATGGGATTTTTTAGTGTGAGGATTTGAATGATCACAGCTGGGTCACTAGGGTCTGGGCTCGAACCTCCGAACGGGTGATTCCTCACTCACTCACAAGAAGGAGTTCGTCCTCCGTGGCGTCCCACCGTCGACCCAAGCAGCAGAGTCGCGCCCGCGTGACCGTGCTGACCACCGCAGCTGCCGCAGCCGTCGTGCTGAGCGCGAACGCCGCCAACGCCGCGCCGAGCCAGAAGCTCAGCAAGGACCAGGTCAAGGCCAAGGTCGACGAGCTCTATCAGCAGGCGGAGCAGGCCACCGAGAAGTACGACGGGGCCCAGGCGAAGCAGCAGAAGCTGCAGAAGGAAATCTCCACCATCCAGGACAACGTCGCGCGGGGTCAGCAGGACCTCAACAAGCTGCGCGACAGCCTTGGTTCGCTGGCCACCTCGCAGTACCGCTCCGGTGGCATCGACCCTTCGGTCCAGCTGTTCCTGTCCTCCAACCCGAACGACTTCCTCGACAAGGCCTCCACGCTCGACCAGCTGAGCGCCCAGCAGGTCGACGCGCTGAAGAAGATTCAGGACAAACAGCGCGAACTGTCTCAGGAGCGCGCCGAGGCCACCCAGAAGCTCAAGGACCTCTCCGACACGCGCGCCCAGCTCGCGCAGAACAAGAAGGACGTCCAGGGCAAGCTCGCCGACGCGCAGAAGCTGCTCAACTCCCTGACCGCCAAGGAGAAGCAGCAGCTGGCCGCCGAGCAGCAGCGCGCCGACCGCTCCTCCAGCCAGCGAGTCGACCTCGGCAACACGCCGCCCGCCTCCGGCCGTGCCGCGGCTGCCTTCGCCGCCGCCCAGTCGCAGATCGGCAAGCCGTATGTCTACGGCGCCACCGGCACCGCCTCCTACGACTGCTCGGGCCTGACCTCCTGGGCCTATGCCCAGGCCGGCGTCTCCATCCCGCGCACCTCCCAGGAGCAGGCGACCATAGGGACCCGGATCAGCTCGGTCAACGACCTGCAGGTCGGCGACCTGGTGTTCTTCTACGGCGACATCCACCACGTCGGCCTGTACGCCGGCAACGGCCAGGTGCTGCACGCCCCGCACACCGGCGCCGTGGTCCGCTACGAGTCGATGTCCGACATGCCGTTCCAGTTCGGCGTCCGGGTCTGACACCTTCGCGAAACGGTCTGATACCCCGGGATCCCGCCGGAAACGCTCGCCCGGGGGCGCCCGAACGGGCGAATCCCGTGGACCGGAAATGACTCCACGCCCCGCCGGTGACCTGCGTCAGCGGCGGGGCGTCACCGTATGTTGCCGCCACGGCCGTTGGTCCGGCCCCTTCCGCACGGCTACTGTCTGCCGCGTTTCCCCGGCGCCGGGGCCTCCCCGTCCCCAGGCGCCGGGGAAGCAGTCTCTGTCCGCCAGCAGAAGGACTGCCGTGGGGTCTCATCGTCGCTTTGCCTCCTCCGGATTCGACCGGGGCGCCGTCGCCCTGTGCGTGCTGTCGGCCGCGACCGCCGCGCTCGGCGCCGTACCCGCACAGGCCGCACCGCACGCCGACGGCCGGGCCGAGGTGGACCGGCTCTACCAGGAGGCCGAGCAGGCGACCCAGGCCTACGACAAGGCCCAGGAGCGGGAGAGCACGCTGCGCCGCGAGGTGCGCGAGGCCCAGGACCTCATCGCCCGGCAGCAGCAGCACATCAACACCCTGCGCGAGCGGCTGGGTTCGCTGGCCGGCGCCCAGTACCGCGCGGGCGCCCTCGACCCGGCCGTCGCGCTGCTCTTCTCCGACGACCCCGACGACTATCTCGACAAGGCCTCCACTCTCGACCGCATCACCGCCCAACAGGCCGGGCAGCTACGGGAGTTGCAGTCGGCGATGCGGGACCTGGCCCAGGAGCGCACGGAGGCGGCCGGGAAGCTCGCCGAGCTGGAGACCAGCCGCAAGGCCGTGACCGTGCACAAGCAGACCGTGGTGCAGAAGCTCGCCAGGGCCCGGCAGCTGCTCGACACACTCCCGCCCGCCGAACGCGTCGCCTTCGGCCGGGCCTCGCGCGACGACGGCTCCGGCCGCCTCGTCCTGCCCGACCTGTCCGGCCTGACGGGCGTCCTCGCCCCCCAGGCCGCCGACGCCCCCGACGCCCCCGACGCCCGCGCCGCCGCCGCGGTGGCCGCCGCCCG
>NZ_JBEPBF010000084.1:0-45235 GCF_040298985.1 Streptomyces sp. NPDC001093
GTCCCCCCCCCCCACACCCCACCCCTGTACCCCCCACCCCCCCCGGGGGGGGCGCCCCCCCCCCGGGCCCCCCCCCGCCCGCGTCGTCAGGGCGCCCCACCAGCTGATCAGCACCGGCTCACCGGCCGGCCACCGTGGCCTGACGCGCGGCCGGGGCCGCCCAATGGCCGCCGTCGGTGCTGAGCGCGCGCAGGATCTCCTCGACGCTCTGCTTGGCGTCGCCGAAGAGCATGCCGCTGTTCTCGCGGAAGAAGAGCGGGTTCTGCACGCCCGCGTAGCCGGAGGCCATGGAGCGCTTGAAGACGATGACCTGCTCGGCCTCCCAGACCCGCAGCACCGGCATGCCGGCGATCGGGCTGCCCGGGTCCTCGGTCGCGGCCGGGTTGACGGTGTCGTTCGCGCCGATGACCAGCACGACGGACGTGTCGGCGAAGTCGTCGTTGATCTCGTCCATCTCCAGGACGATGTCGTACGGCACCTTCGCCTCGGCCAGCAGCACGTTCATGTGCCCGGGCAGGCGACCGGCGACGGGGTGGACGCCGAAGCGGACCTCGACGCCCCGCTCGCGCAGCTGTCGCGTCAGCTCCGCGACCGGGTGCTGGGCCTGGGCCACGGCCATGCCGTAGCCGGGGGTGATGATCACCGAGCGAGCCCGCGCGAGCAGCTCTGCCACCTCCGCGGCCCGCACCTCGCGGTGCTCGCCCTGCTCCTCGCCCCCGCCCGTGGGGGCTTCGATGCCGAAACCGCCCGCGATGACGGAGAGGAAGGACCGGTTCATCGCCTTGCACATGATGTAGGACAGGTAGGCGCCGGAGGAGCCCACCAGCGCGCCCGTGACGATGAGCAGGTTGTTGTCGAGCAGGAAGCCGGCCGCGGCCGCCGCCCAGCCCGAGTAGCTGTTCAGCATGGACACGACGACGGGCATGTCACCGCCGCCGATCGAGGCGACCAGGTGCCAGCCGAGGGCCAGCGCCAGCGCGGTGACCGCGATCATCAACGGCAGGTCCGGGCTGATCGTGAACCAGACGGTCAGTACGGCGAAGGCGCCGAGCGCGCCGAGGTTCAGCGCGTTCTTGCCCGGCAGCATCAGCGGACGGGACTTGATGCGCGCCGAGAGCTTCAGGAACGCGACGATCGAGCCGGTGAAGGTGACTGCGCCGATGAAGATGCCGATGAACACCTCGGCATGGTGGATGCCCAGCAGGTCGGCGCCGATCCGGGTCTGCGCCGTGCCGTGCGACTCCACCTCCAGGTAGCTGTTCCAGCCCACCAGCACCGCGGCGAGGCCGACGAAGCTGTGCAGCACCGCGATCAGTTCCGGCATCTGCGTCATCTCGACGCGGCGGGCCCGCCACAGGCCGATCGCCGCGCCGAGCGCCATGGCCAGCACGATGAGGGTCACCGCCCCGGCGGTGATGCTCTGCGCGGCCACCACGACCGTGGCGACCAGGGCGAGGACCATCCCGGCGATGCCGTAGACGACGCCGGCGCGGGAGGTGCGGTGCTGGGACAGGCCGGCCAGGCTGAGGATGAACAACAGGGCGGCGACCAGGTCGGCAGCGTGGGAGGCCGTCAGTGAGGTCATCTCGGCTCAGCCTTTCGAGAACATGGACAGCATGCGGCGGGTGACGGCGAAACCTCCGAAGATGTTCACGCTCGTCAGCAGGATCGCCACGAAGGACAACGCGGTGACGATCCGGTTCTCGTGCCCGATCTGCAGCAGGGCGCCGATCACGACGATCCCGGAGATCGCGTTGGTCACCGACATCAGTGGCGTGTGCAGCGCGTGGTGCACCTTGCCGATGACGTAGTAGCCGATCACCACCGCCAGGGCGAACACCGTGAAGTTCCCTGCGAGTTGGGCGGGGGCGAAGGCCGTCAGCAGGAACATGGCGAGCATGCCGAGCCCGATCAGGCCGAAGCGTCCCGCGGGCGTCAGCCTCGGCCGCTTCGGTTCGGGCTCGGGCTCGGGCTCGGCAAGCGTGGTCTCCGGCTGTGCGGCGGGCGCGGCCGAGACCGCCACGGGCGGGGGCGGCCAGGTGATGTCGCCGTCGCGCACCACGGTCACGGCCCGCTGGACGACGTCGTCGAAGTCGATCGCCAGCCGCCCGTCCTTGCCGGGGGTGAGCAGCTTCAGCAGGTTCACCAGGTTGGTGCCGAACAGCTGCGAGGCCTGGGCGGGCAGCCGGGAGGCGAGGTCGGTGTAGCCGATGACGGTGACGCCGTTGTCGGTGACGACCGCGCGCCCGGGCACAGTGCCCTCGACGTTGCCGCCCTGGGCGGCGGCCATGTCGACGACGACGCTGCCGGGCTTCATGGCCGCCACGTCCCGGGCCGTCAGCAGGCGCGGCGCCGGCCGGCCCGGGATCAGCGCGGTGGTGATCACGATGTCCACGTCCGCTGCCTGCTCGTGGTAGAGCTCGGCGGCGGCACGGTCGTAGTCGGCGGAGGTCGCCTTGGCGTAGCCGTCGGTGCTCGTCTCCTGGGCGGCCCGCACCGGGAGGTACTCGCCGCCCAGCGACTTCACCTGGTCCGCGACCTCGGGCCGCGGGTCGGTCGCCCGCACGATCGCGCCGAGGCTGGACGCCGCGCCGATCGCCGCCAGACCGGCCACGCCCGCGCCGGCGACCAGCACCTTCGCCGGTGGCACCTTGCCCGCCGCGGTGACCTGGCCGGTGAAGAACCGGCCGAAGACGTGCGCGGCCTCGATCACCGCACGGTACCCGGCGATGTTCGCCATCGACGACAGCACGTCCATCGACTGGGCGCGCGAGATGCGCGGCACCGCGTCCAGCGCCAGAGCGGTCACCCCGGCAGCGGCGAGGGTCTGAAGCAGTTCGGGCCTTTGTGCCGGCGCCAGCAGGGCGACCACGGTCGTGCCGGGCCGCAGCCGGGTGATCTCCGCGTCGGAGGGTGAGTTCACCTTCAGGACGACATCCGCGTCCCAGGCCTCGCCGATCTCCGCGCCGGTATCGAGGTAGGCCTGGTCACTGAAGCCGGACGCCGCGCCGGCTTCGGACTCCACCACGACCTCGTAGCCGAGACCCAGCAGCTGACGTACGGTCGCCGGGGTCGCCGCAACACGCGTCTCACCGGAGACGGACTCGGCCACCACGCCGACGCGCTGGGGTGGGCGGTGCGCAGGTTCTTGTGCAGACATTTCTCGTGTTCTCTCCTGGGAGGAGGGCTTGACGGGTTATCCGCGGTCAGAGGGCGTCCACAGGGCTCGTCCTCGTGGACGCCGGCCGTGGGAACCTACCCGTCGGGGTCGCCCGTGCCTACGGTCATGGCCGTGGTGTGTTTCACTCGGCGGTCGCTGTGCCGCCGTTCGCCCGCCCTCTGCAGGAGGTGACGCTCTACCTCTACTGAGGTGCGCCGGGAGACAGGGTGACCCGCAGGATGGCGTGACGCGGCACGTGGCTGCCGGGCGAGGGTGTCTGCTCGCATACCCGGCCGGCGGGCGTGCCGGGGTGAGGGCACGCTCGGTGCCGGAGGGGCTGGACGCGTACGCCGAGTGCCTGGGCGCTCGATCGGGCTTCGGTCATCGTCTCGCCGATGAGCGAGGGTGCCGCGACCCGGGGGCGAGCAGCGGCGCGGGGTCCGATGATCACGCAGGTGCCCACGGCGGCCGCCAGCAGCACCGCCGCCGCCTGCAGTGACCGGCGGATGCGCCGTCGGCGCACGGGCGGCTCCTTCCGGGCATCCCGGGGCGGCGGCAGCTGGGTGTGCCGAACCGTCGCAGGTGGGGCCGGCAGCGGCGAGGTGACCGTCGGGGCACGGCCTGCCAGCACCGTCCCGATGGCGTCGCGCATCTCCTCGGCGGTCTGGTACCGGTCCGCACGGTCCTTGGCCAGCGCGCGCAGCACCAGGGTGTCGTAGGCGGCGGGCAGCTGCGGGGCGTGGGCGGAGGGCGGCACCGGTGGTTCCGAGAGGTGCTTCATGGCCACGGCCAGCGGGGTGTCACCGGTGAACGGGGGGCGGCGGGTGAGCAGCTCGTACAGCAGGCAGCCGGTCGAGTACAGGTCGGTGCGGACGTCCACCTGCTCGCCCCGGGCCTGCTCCGGCGAGAGGTACTCGGCCGTGCCCACCACCACCGAGGTGCGGGTGAGGGTCGTACCCGCCCGATCCACCGAGCGGGCGATGCCGAAGTCCGTCACCTTCACTGCGCCCTCGTGGGAGAGCATGACGTTCGCCGGTTTGATGTCCCGGTGGACGATGCCGTGGCGGTGGGCGTGATCGAGCGCCTCCAGTACGCCGGCGGTGAGTTCCAGGGCGTGCTCGGGTCCGGTGATCCGTGCCTCGCGCACGAATTGGAGCAGCGTGGCGCCCTTGACGTACTCCATCACGAGGTACGGGACGAGGTGGCCGCCGATCGTGTCCTCGCCCGCGTCGTAGACGGCGACGACGGACGGGTGGCCCAACAGGGCAGCCGAGACGACCTCACGGCGGAAACGCGCCCAGTGTTCGGCATCGGCCGCCAGTTCCGGCCGGAGCGTCTTCACGGCGACCTGGCGGAACAGCAGCACGTCGTACGCCAGCCATACCTCGGCCATCCCCCCTTGGCCCAGGACCTGTTCCAGACGGTAGCGTCCGCCCAGACGACGTGAACGATCCACGGTGCTCCCCCTCGTTGCCGACTTCCGCCGAGGCACCGTAGGGGCGGTTCTTGTGGGATCTCTGTGAGCCGGGAACCTCCTCATCGGCAGGCGTGTCCGGCACCGTGCCGCACCCGGTGCCGGAGGCCCATCAGCCCAGTCCTACATAATGTAGGAGTCATCGGGTGCCGCCCACCGGGTCCTCCGCTCCGTCAACGGAGCAGGGTGCCTGTCACGACCGCACGATCAGGAGCAGAGTTGTCCAGCGCGAACGACGGGACGGTGACGGTGGTGGTCATCGCCTACAACGACGTGGAGCACGTCGCGGAGGCGGTGGCCTCGGCTCTGGCACAGGGCGACGCGGTCGGCGAGGTCGTCGTCGTGGACGACGCTTCCACCGACGACACCCCTCGCGTACTGGGACAGCTCGCGGCCGCCGAGCCGCGCGTGCGCGTCGTACGCCGTGCGGTCAACAGCGGCGGCTGCGGCACACCGCGCAACGACGGTATCGACGCGGCCCGCCACCCGTGGCTCGTCTTCCTCGACAGCGACGACGTGCTTCCGCCGAAGGCCGTGGACACGCTCCTCGCCGTCGCACTCCGGCACGACGCCGATGTGGCGGCAGGACTGTGCGTCCGGCGCGAGCTGCCCGGCGGACGTGAGATCCCCTGGCAGGAACAGCTGTTCACGACGGAGTCGGTGCACGACGGGGTGGCCGCGCGCCCGCGGACGCTGTGGGACACGCTGTCGGTGAACAAGATCTACCGCCGTGACTTCCTGCTGTCCCACCGGATCCGTTTCCCCGACGGCGCGGCGCACTACGAGGACTTCGTGTTCACCGCGCGTGTCTACGCGGCCGGGCCGCGCTTCGCCGTCACTCCCGAAACCGTCTACATCTGGCATGTGCGCTATGGCACCGGCCAGGCTTCGATCTCGCTGCGCCGGGACCGGATCCAGAACTGGCAGGACCGGGTCACCGCCCATCAGCAGGTGATGGAGATCATGCGGGACAGCGGCGACCAGGATCTGCTGATCGCCGCGCAGACGAAATTCCTCGAGTTCGATCTCGCCGTTTACCTGCGCGAACTGCCGCAGCGCACGCCGGAGTACCAGGACCACTGGTGGCGGATCGCCCGCGAGCACGTGGGCGCCTTCGAGGCGGAGGCCGTGCGCCGGGCCACTCCCGCCGCCCGTTGGCGCACCGAGGTGCTGCTCGGGCGCGAGCGTACTGCCGTGGACATCCGGCGGCTGGCCGAGCTGGCGGCCGACCCGCCGCGGCTGACGCCGCCGTACGCCGGTGACGCGGGGCGACCGCTGTGGGACGAGGCGGATTCCGCCCCCGGGGGAACGGGCGAGATCGTGCTCGACGGTCTCGACGACGCTCCTGTCTCGCTGCTGCCCTTCCACGTCCTCGGGAACGTGGGTGCGGGTCGCCGGCTCGTGCTCGAACTGCGGCTGTCCGACCTCTACGGCAGGACCGCGCAGGCCGGCCCGGAGCGGGCGACCGTCGAGTTGCGGCACCGGGTCACGGGCGCGGCACACCGGTACGAGGCCGAGTGGGCAGCCGAGCCGGGCGGGCATGGCTGGCGTGCCGTCGTCACGGCGGACGTGGCGGCGCTCTGTGAAGGCGGCACGATCACCACCTGGGATGCCTGGGTGACTCTGACCTTCCGGGACGGCGAGTCGGCCACGCGGCCGCTTCGTGCGGGATCCGGCCTCAGGCGGCTGGTACGGATGGGCCGTCGGGGACGGGTGCTGCTGCTCCAGCCGTACGCCACCAACAGTGGCTGCCTCGCCGTGCGCGTCGCGGACGGCCTTTCCGGGATCCGCCGCGTGGTCGCGGGACGGTTCGCCCGCCGCGTGCGCAGCTGAGCGGCGACGAGGTCAACTGCCCGCCTGTGCCGGCCCGTTCTCGTTGGCCGGCTCTCCCAGGAAGACACGGCGCACCACGCGTTCGGCCGCGTGCCCGTCGTCGTAGGGGCAGAAGCGTGCCCGGAACCCGGAGCGCCGCTCGGCCATGTGCGGCCCCGCGTACTCGCCGCCGAGGAAGACCTTGGCGAGTTGCTCCTGCGTGGTGGCGACCGCTCCGGGCGCCTCGGCGAGGAGGTCGAAGTAGACGCCTCGTGCGCGGCGGTACGTCTCCCAGTCGGGCGCGTAGATCACGATCGGCCGGTCCAGGGCGGCGTAGTCGAACATCACCGAGGAGTAGTCGGTGATCAGCACGTCGGCGGCGATGCACAGGTCTTCGATCGACGGGTGGGAGGAGACGTCCACGACGCCCCGGGACGGGACGGTCCCGGGGGCGTCGAAGTAGTGCGCACGCACCAGCAGGACATGGTCGTCACCGAGCTGGTCGGCGAACCGCCGCACGTCGAGCAGGGGCGCCGCCTGGTCCTGGTGGTCGCGGTGGGTGGGCGCGTAGAGGACCGCGGTCTGTCCAGGGGCGATGCCCAGTGCGTCCCGCACCCGGTTCACCTCGTCGAGCGAGGCGTTGACCAGCCGGTCGACGCGCGGATAGCCCGTCTCCAGCACCTCGTAGCCGCCGGGGTAGACCCTGGTGAACACCTCGGTGGTGTGCGGGTTCGGCGAGACCAGGAAGTCCCATCGCCCGCACTGCTCCACCAGCCGGTCGAAGTTCATGCCGCGTGCGGCTGCGGGGTGGTCCCGCAGGTCGGTGCCCATCTTCTTCAGGGGGGTGCCGTGCTGTGTCTGCACCAGCACCGCGCCGCGCCGCTTGGGCAGGTCATAAGGGAAGTTGACGTTGTTGACCAGATACTTGGCCCGGGCCATGGTGCGCAGGCATCGTGCCGATCCGTCCACCACGTACTCGACCCCCGGCGGGATGGATCCCGTCCTGTCCTTGGCGACCACCCACACCCCGCGGATGCCGGGCGCGAGCTCGCGGGCCTTCTCGTAGACGGCCGCGGGGTTGCAGGCGTAACCGCGGTTCCAGTAGGCGGCGTAGACGGCAAGGCGGTCGTCGACGGGAAGCTGCAGGCAGGCGCGGTAGTAGGCCCGCCGTAGCGCCGTCGCCCCGAGCCGGGGTGCCCGCCGTGCCGTACGGCGGGCCCGGCCGAGGGTGGTACGAAGGGTGAGACGAAGCCGGTTCACCGGTTCCAGGGCCGCGTACGCGGAGTAGGCGCCCCGCTCCACCAGCCGGTACTGCAGGCCCCGCAGCCCGGACGGGTGGGAGTAGTCGCGTGGCCGGAACCTCCGGAAGTGTTCCGACGTCTGCCGGAAGAACTCGCGCCGCATCGTCTCCGGCACGAGTCCGGGGGTGGCGAGCACCGTCGTCGCATGTCGTACGGTCCGGTCGAACACCGCCCTGCGGAAGGGCTCGGCGGTCTCGGCCTCGCGGTCGACGAAGTCGAAGATCCGCTCGTACTGGCCGAAGAGATCGAAGTGTTTCGGGCTGGAGGTGTTGGTGATCGCTCCCTGACGCCCGCGCCGGTAGTGGTAGCAGACACGGTCGAGCATGCTGAGCCGGCGCGCGGCGAGCAGGGTGGGGTAGGTGACGGAGATGTCCTCGTAGTACCCGTGCCCGAACTCCACGTCCAGGCCCAGCAGGAAGTCACGGCGCAGCACCCTGCTCCACGCGGTCATGACGAGGTCCATGGTGCCCGGGCGCTCCGCGAGCGTGAACGTCTCGGGGGCGTCCCGGAACAGATGCGCACGGACATTGCGCTCCAGGCCTCCCTCCGGGTCGAGGAGGGCGTGGTCCACGAGAAGCACGTCCGGCTCGGTCCGCTTCAGCCGCTCTGCGACCGCTGCGAGTGCCCCGTCGGCCAGCCGGTCGTCGCTGTCGACGAACCACACGTAGTCGCCACGGGCCCGCGCCAGTCCCTCGCCGCGCGCTCGGCCGAGGCCGACGTTCTGCGGCAGGTGGACCACGCGCAGCCGCTGGTCCCGGGCCGCGTACTCGTCGAGAAGGGCACCGCTGGCGTCAGGGGAACAGTCGTCCACGGCCACGACCTCAACACCCTGGAAGGACTGAGACGCCCCGAGGACCGAGTCGAGGCACTCCGGCAGATACTCCTGCACCTGGTAGACGGGCAGGACGATACTGATGAGTACCTCTTCGGACGGTTGCATGGCCGGGGTGTCGGTCGTTGCCACATGGTCTCCAGACAAGTGCACTTGTGCGCTGCGGCTCGCTGTGCCGAAGACGTATATGCGGCACCGATCCGATGACCATCCTGCCTGGCGACACACCGAGGCGCCCCTTCACAGGGGAACGCGGCAGCTCCTCGAGCACACAGTAGCCCTACGTGATGTAGGACTACCAGTGCGGTCGTCCAGGGCGAGGTAAGCAGGCGAATCGGACATACCGGAAAGCGATACGCGCCTCAGCGCCGGACCGGGCGGACCAGGCGGACCGGGAGCGCTTCGACGCTGTTGCCGATGAAGCTGCGCTGGCGGGGCAGTTCTGCCTCGGGGACGGCGAGGTCGAGGTCCGGGAAGCGGGTGAAGAGCCGTTCCAGGGCGATCGTGGCCTCGAGGCGGGCGAGCGGAGCGCCCACGCAGTAGTGCACGCCCTGGCCGAAGGAGAGATGCCGGGCCGCGCCGGGCCGGGTGACGTCGAAGCGGTCGGCGTCCGGGCCGTGGAAGGCCTCGTCGCGCCCGGCGGCGGTGTAGCCGGCGAGGACCGGGGTGCCCTGCGGGATCACGGTGCCGCCGAGGACCAGGTCGCGGGTGGGGTAGCGGAAGGGGAACCAGCTGACCGGGCCGTCCCAGCGCAGCGTCTCGTCCACCACGTCCGACCAGGTGGCCTTGCCGTCCAGGACCAGCGCCAGCTGGTCACGGTGGGTGCACAGTGCCCGTACGGCATTGCTGATCAGGTTGAGGGTGGTCTCGTGGCCGGCGACCAGCATCAGGCGCATCGTGCCGATGAGTTCGGCCTCGCTGAGCCGGTCGCCGCCGTCCTCGCGGGCGGCTATCAGGGCGCTGGTCAGGTCGTCGCCGGGGGCGGCCCGGCGGGCGGCCGCGATCGTGCCGAGCAGTTCGACGAGTTCGCGTACGGCGGCCATCACCTCCGCCGGGGTGGTGTCGGTGGCGATGACCACCGTGTAGGTGAGGTCGTGCAGCCGGCCGCGGTGCTCGGGGTCCACGCCGAGCAGCTCGCAGATGACGCTCATCGGGAGCGGGAGCGCGAAGTGGGTGCGCAGATCCGCGATGCCGTCCGGGTCCTCGTCGGCGGCCCGGCCCAGGTCGCCGAGGAGGCCGGCGGTCAGCTCTTCGATGCGCGGCCGCAGCCGCTCCACCTGGCGGGCGGTGAAGGCGTTGCCGACGAGGGAACGCAGCCGGCGGTGGTCGGCGCCGTCGGCGGTGTGCATGCCCTGGGCGTTGGCGAAGACCCGCAGCGGCCAGTCCGCGGGGATCGTGCCGTCGTTCAGGGCCGGGCAGTGGCGGGCGTCCTTGGCCACGTCGGGGTGGGAGAGGAACTCCTTGAGCGCGTCGTGCCCCAGGACGACCGCTGCGGGTACGCCGCCGGGCAGGACGATGTCCGCAACGGGCCCCCGGGACCGCAGGTCGGCGTTCAGGGCGTGCGGGCAGCCGCCGACGGGGTCGACGACGTGGGCGGGCGAGGGGGTGCGGGAGGACAAACCGGGACTCCTGACCGTGTGATCGAATACCGGCCAACAGTGCGGTGTCGAAGGCCGGTTGTACAAGTCCGTCCCCCGGGACGCTTCGGCCGGGGGCCCGGCCCGTCCGGCCCGGCTGACTTCCGAAGCCGGGGCGCGGCAGCTCCAGCCTCGCGTTCCGCTTTCGGTACGCCGACGCCTCTCGAGCCTGCGGGACACCGGCCGCGCAGCACGGTGTACTGCCTGATGTGCGTATGTGGAGGAGATCGCCGGATGAAGGCCGCTGCACGGCCTCATGCTGGACTCGGCTGTACCGCGCGTGGCAGGCGGCGGGCGGGCGCCTGGAGGCAAGTGCGGCGGGACGTTTGTGGGGACGCCTCAGCGCGGCGGACTTCTTCGGCCATTCGTTTCAGCTGGCGTCGCTTGCGTTCCTCTGCTTCTTCCCGTTTCTGATCCTTGTCACGGCCGCGTTCGGCCAGGACGCAGCGAAGGTCATGGCGGGATGGCTCGGACTGAACGAGCAGGCGGCCCAGGCCGTGGCCGGTCTCTTCAAACCCAATCCTGGGTCGGGCACCCTCAACCTGGTGAGCTCCCTGTTGTTGATCGCGGGGGCAGTCGCCGTGGCCGGCACTCTGCAGGGCTGGTACCAGTTCCTCTTCGGCGTGCCACCACGTTGGTGGCGGGATCTGGGGGCTCAGCTCGTGTGGCTGGCCGCGCTGGTCACCTACAGCGCGGCCCGGGCCGGGATCGGCGCAGCACTCGGACCGCGACTGAGCACCCTGTCCGGGTTCGTCCTGGCGCTGTTCTTCTGGTGGGGGACCATGAGGCTGCTGCTCACCGGAGCGGTCACCTGGCGCTTCGTCCTGCCTGCGGCCGTGGCCACCGGGGTCGCCTGGACCGGCCTCGGGTGGTTCTCCTCCCGCTTCTTCTCCGAAACGATCGTGGCCAACAATGAGAAATACGGCCCGGTGGGCGTCGTCATGGTCATCCTGTCCTGGCTGGTCGCGGTGGGCGTGGTCATCCACCTCGGCGCCGTCGTCGGACATGAGTTCGCCGAGCACCGCGCTCTTCGCTCACAGCACTGACATCGAGCTCCCGAGTCCTCTCGATGCGCTCCGCGCGGTGTGGAGGAGCAACCCGGGCATGCCGCAACCGCCCGGACGGCTCATACTTGTGGTGACCCGGCTGCACGGCGGCAGTGGTCCCTCGTGTCCGGTGGAGCCGCCCGGCATCCCGGGACCGGTCGGCGGCGCGACGGCGGAAACCATGCTCCCGTCCGCACTCCACAGGCGGCAGCACCCTCCTTCCGAGACCAGCATCCACCGTGCCGCGCAGAACACAACGGGGTCCCCGTCCACCGCCAGAGAGAGGTGGGGTTCGGACATGTGCCGCTGGATCGTCTACTCGGGCACCCCGGTCCTGCTCAGCCAGGTCCTGTTCCAGCCGGAACACAGCCTGATCGATCAGAGCCTGCACTCCCGCCTGGGGGTGGAGACCACCAACGGTGACGGCTTCGGGGTCGGCTGGTACAGCCAGGACCTGGCTACGCCCGCGGTTCTGCGCGACGTCGGCCCGGCGTGGAACAACCGCAATCTCCAGGAGGTCGCCCACCACGTCCGCTCGGGTCTGTTCTTCGCCCATATCCGGGCCACGACCGGAACAGCCGTTCAGCAGACCAACTGCCATCCCTTCCGCAAGGACCGCTGGCTGTGGATGCACAACGGCATGATCAACGAGTTCCACCGGCTCAGGCGTGACCTCGCGTTGGCCGTCGACCCCGCCCTCTTCGCCGACATCGAAGGGTCCACGGACTCCGAGCTCATGTTCCACCTGGCCCTGACGTTCGGCCTGGCGGACGATCCGCCGGATGCCGTCGCACACATGGCCGGTCTGATCGAGGGCACGGGTCACCGGTACGGCGTGGAACACCCTCTGCAGATGACGGTCGCCGTGGCCGACGGTGAGAAATTGTGGGCCTTCCGCTATTCCAGCGAGAGCGTCTCACGGTCGTTGTACTTCAGTACCAGGGTGGACGCTTTGCGATCGCTGCACCCGGACACCGCGTTCCTGCAGGAGATCTCGGACGAGACACGCCTCGTCGCCTCCGAGCCGCTGGGCGACCTTTCAGGGGCCTGGAACGCAGTTCCGGAGAGCAGCTACGCCATCGTCCAGCCAGGCCGGGACGCGCTCCACGCCTTCAAGCCGCGCTCCTGAACCGCGTGCAACACACGACCTGCCGCCGGTCACAGGCCATGGCACGTGCACCTCGTGGTCCGTCCTTTCCCCGGATCATGTCGCCGCCGCCTTCGATGTGGATCCGGCCAGGGGACCGTCCACGGCCCGGGCTGCGGAGCTGCTCCGCACGGACGGGCCGAACTCGCTGCCGGAGGAGAACCCCGTACCGGGCCGGCAGCGCTGTCCGGCCCAGTGCCGCAGTCACCTGCAAACCGGCTTCGACAGCAAACAGATGAACGGGGGCCAGAGGTGACGCCATCCGGCGAGCCGACCGGTCAGAGGGGAACAACGGCCATGAAGAGCGGTCCTGCCCGTACGCACGGAGCGGCGCTTTGGCTGCGGGCCGTTCCCGGACTCCGTGCGCTGTCCTCGTATCGGCGCGAGTGGCTGCCGAAAGACGTGATCGCCGGAGTCGTCCTGACGACACTGCTGGTCCCGCAGGGCATGGCGTACGCGGAACTCGCGGGCCTGCCGCCGATCACCGGCCTTTACACCTCGATTCTGTGTCTGCTCGGTTATGCGGTGTTCGGCCCTTCGAGGATCCTGGTCCTGGGCCCCGACTCCTCGCTCGGCCCCATGATCGCGGCCACCGTGCTGCCGCTGGTCGCGTCGGGCGGAGATCCGAGCCGGGCTGTCGGCCTGGCCTCCATGCTCGCGATCATGGTGGCCGCCGTGATGCTGCTGGCCTCGGTGGCACGGCTCGGCTTCGTCGCCGATCTGCTCTCCAAGCCCACGATGATCGGCTACATGAACGGCCTGGCACTGACCATCCTGATCGGTCAGCTGCCCAAACTGCTCGGCTTCAAGGTCGAGGCGGACACTGTGGTGGGGCAGTGCGTCGGGCTGGTCGAGAAGCTGTCCGAAGGTGCCGTGGTACCGGCCGCGGCCACCGTCGGAGTCGCGGGCATCGCGGTCATCCTGGTACTGCAGCGTCTGCTGCCGAAGGTGCCGGCGGTCCTGGTCATGGTGGTGCTGGCCATCGGTGCCGCCACCGCCTTCGACCTCGGCACGCGCGGAGTGAGCCTCGTGGGTGTGCTGCCGGAAGGTTTCCCGCCGCTCACCGTCCCGCACGTCCGGCTCGAAGATCTGGCGCCGCTGGCCGGCGGAGCCCTGGGTATCGCCCTCGTGTCCCTGGCCGACACGATCTCCAACGCGTCGGTCTTCGCCGCCCGGACCGGACAGGAGGTGCGCGGCAATCAGGAGATGGCGGGAATCGGTGTCGCCAACCTCGCGGCGGGGCTCTTCCAGGGCTTCCCCGTCAGCACGAGCGGCTCCCGCACCGCGGTTGCCGAGCGAGCCGGCGCGAAAAGCCAGCTCACCGGGCTGATCGGCGCCGCACTCATCACCTTGATGCTGGTACTGCTCCCGGGCCTGTTCCGTAACCTGCCCCAGCCCGCTCTTGCCGCCGTGGTCATCACCGCGTCCCTGTCCCTGGCCGATGTGCCCGGGAGCGTACGGCTGTGGCGGCAGCGCCGCACCGAGTTCCTGCTGTCCATGACGGCCTTCCTCGGCGTGGCGCTGCTCGGCGTCCTGCCGGGCATCGCGATCGCCGTCGCGCTGTCGGTGCTGAACGTCTTCCGGCGCGCCTGGTGGCCGTACGACACGGTGCTCGGCCGGGTACCGGACCTCGACGGCTTCCACGACATCCGCTCCTACCCGCACGCCGAGAAACTGCCCGGCCTGGTCATCTACCGGTTCGACGCACCGCTGTTCTTCGCCAACGCCAAGACGTTCCGGGACGAGGTACTGCGGCTGGCCCGGACCGACCCCGCGCCGAGCTGGATCGTGATAGCGGCCGAGCCGATCACCGACGTGGACACCACCGCCTCCGATGTCCTCGAAGAACTCGACGAAACTCTCAACGCGGAACACGTCCACCTGGTGTTCGCCGAGCTCAAGGACCCGGTCCGGCGGAAGATCGAGGCTTACGAACTCACCCGGACGGTGGACCCGAGCCACTTCTTCTCCACGCTCGAGGCCGCCGTCAGCGCGTTCCGCCTGCGCACCGGTGCCCGGTGGACCGCTCCCCCGCCCTCCGCGGCTGACGACCGGTAGGCAGCCGGCCCGGGCGCCTTGCCCCGGCCGCCGGTCACGCGGCTGCCGGGACGTGCCGCCGCGTCGAACGGGCCAGGGCCAGGCGGAGCACTCGGCGCCAGTCGGCCAGGGGCCTGTTCGGCGGCGTTCCCGGACGGTGACGTGGGACACGCACCCGCAGGGCCCCATGTGCCACCCGGCAGACCACCGGAGCGGGCAGTACGACGGACTCGCCGTCGATGCCGGCCGGCACGGTGTCCGTGTCGGCCTCGACGACCACTTCGGAGGCCGTCAGCCGGGTCACGCCCGATGACCGCCGGCCACCCAGGAGCCGGGTCGACAGCCGGGCCGCCCGCCTCGGGGTGTCGACGCGCACGCACAGCACCCCCAGTCGTCCGGAGTCCAGGCTCTCCCGGAGCCCGGGATGCGCCGAGTCGACGACGACGGGTCGGTAGGGGCTGTTGCTGACGAGCAGGGCCTGCAGTCCCTCGATCCGCGTGTGCCCGGCACGCATGCGCAGCCGTGGTGCCTGAGGGCCGGTGAGGAGAACGGGCAGGGCCTCCAGTGCCGTGCGCAGCTTGGCGTCCCGGTAGGAGGGTTCGCGTACCACGGCCGCGTACGTTCCGAAGGACGCGTTGTTGACGAACACCCGGTCGGCGGCGAATCCCAGGTCGACGCGGAACTCGACGGCATCGGTGAACGCCTCCAGGGCTGCCGCCGGATCGTCGCGGTCGAGACCGAGATCGAGGGCGAAGTGATTGCGCGTTCCGGCCGGGATCACCATGAAGGGCACGTCATGCCGGGCCGCGACCTCCGCGACCAGAGCCTGGGTGCCGTCCCCGCCGGCCACCGCCAGCAGATCGGCCCCCTCGCTCACCGCACGCCGCGCCAGGTCCGCCACGTCCTGGTGTCGCACCGGATCCAGCACGACGATGCGCGCACCCGCGGCCCTCGCCTTCTCCACCAGGTGGAAGCGGTCCACCTTGCCCCCGCCGGAGCGCGGGTTCATCACGACCCACGGATGCAGCGCCGCCGGCACCGGCCCGGGCTCGTCGCCGCGTCCGGCGGAGGGTCCCGTCGGAGTGATCGCGATCCGGGCGGCCACGAGTGCCAGGATCCACAGGCCCCAGGACAGGCAGGCAGGCCACAGCATGCCGTGCGTGGCGAACAGGACGAGCGTCGCGAGGGGAACCAGCACGGCAACGACGGCTCCTGCTGCCCGGACGGCTCCGGAGTGGGCGAGTACCCACCACAGGCCGACGGCCGTCAGGGCCGCACCCGCAACGGCTGCGAGCACCCAGAGCAGGCCTTTCAGCCCAGCGGTGACGAGCAGCACGAGCACGCTGCCCATGAGGGCGAGGAGGGCCAGCCGGGCCCACGCCACGGGCGTTCCGCGGCCGGCTGCCGATCCGGCGGCATGCGAGTCCCGGCACCGTACCTGTCGCACGTCGAGCGCCTCCCCGTCCTCTCACGCCGCGAGACGTGTGCCGCGCAACGGGCGCGTCGCCCTATCGGAAACCGGCCGGGGGTTTTTCGGTCCGCACGACGCACAGCGCCCAGATCACAAATCCGGAGATCGCGATCGACACGATCGACCACAGCGGGTAGTACGGCAGGGAGAGAAAGTTGGCGAGGATGAGGAATCCGGCGATGACCACGCCGGTGACCCGAGCCCACGTCGCTGACTGGAACAGGCCCAGGCTGACCACGACGGCGACCGCCCCGAGAACGACGTGGATCCAGCCCCAGCCGGTGAGGTCGTACTGGAAGACGTATCCGTGCGTGGTGATGAACACGTTGTCCTGGGCGATGCCCATGATGCCGCGGAAGATGTCGAGTACTCCGCAGATCATCAGCATGACGGCGCCGAACACCATCAGACCGCCGGCCCACTGCTGTTTCGCCGATTCCGGGCGGGCTGCATGTGTCGCACTCATGACCTGCCTCCTTGTGTGGTTCGCCGGACCATCGCGACCCGACGGTGTCAAAGGGACCGTGTCGCGGTCAGACACCACCACGGCCACCGCTCAGGACAAGCTCCTTCGCTCGGACGAACTCCTCCTCCGTGATGTCACCGTGTGCCCGCATCTGGGACAGCTTCGCCAGTTCGTCGGCGCTGCTGGACCGGGCACCGCCCGCCGTCTCGCGGACGTAGGTGTCGAACTCCTTCTGCCGCGCCTGCGCGTACGCCACCTCGCGTTGACCCATGCCCTTGCCACGAGCGAGGGCATAGACGAAGACGCCCAGGAACGGCAGCACGATCACGAAGGTGAGCCAGCCGGCCTTCCCCCAGCCCCCCAGACCGTCATCGCGGAAGATGTCGAGGACGATCCTGAACAGCACGAAGAACCACAAGACCCACAGGCCGATCCAGAAGACCGTCCAGAAGGCACTCAGCAGCGGGTAGTCGTACGCCAGGTACATGTGCGTGTTCATGGTCGTTTCACCTCTACGGTCCTTTGACATCGGATCCGCCACGTTCAGCTTGCGCACGTCAAGGGCCATGCCACCTCACCCGGAGCGGGTGAGGTGGCATGGGGTCGGCAGACTCGGGGGACAACCCAGTGCGATCAGCCACCCTCCTGGGTTTCGGCGGCGCGGTGGATGTCATTTCACCCATCGGGGGGCGGTGAAAGCTGTGTCGCGGCACAGCCGGGCAGCCACGTACGGCGCCGGGCGCAGCCTGCACCGGCTATCGGGGTTGTCGATGTCCGCGCGCATGAGCGTCGGCGGCCTGCCGCGCGAGCTCGACGTTGAACTGGGCACCTGCCAGGAGTGCCAGGTTGGACAGCCACAGCCAGACGAGGAAGACCACGACACCGGCCAGGGAGCCGTACAGGCGGTGGTATGTGCTCACATGAGAGGCATAGACGGTGAAACCGAGGGAGGTCGACAGCAGGAGCAGTATCGCCAGGCCGCCACCCGGCGCCATCTTTCGCAGCGGACGCGACGGTGCGGGACCGGAGCGGTAGAGCACCAGGACCAGGGCGATGGCCACCACTGCCAGAACGGGCCAGCGCAGGGTGTCCCATGCGGTCTGGGGAAGGCTGCCCATCTCCAGTGCTCGGCCCAGCCGACGTACCAGGCTGCCGCTCAGCAGCAGAGCGAGCGTCGTGGTCAGGAGGAGGGCGATCAGCACGACGGCCGTGACGATGATGCGTGGGGCCGTCCGCCACACCGGCCGGTGCGAGCTGACGTGATACATGGCGTGCAGGGCCCGGCGAAAGACACTCAGATAGCTGGAGCTCGACCACAGGGCCCCGGCCGCGCCGAAGAAGACCAGCAGCCAGGCCGCCGAGGACTGGCCGGCCATCTGCTCCAGGGCGCTGCGCAGCAAGCTGCGGGACGCGGCGGGCGCCACGCGGGTGAGCCGGTCGATCACCTCCGGTTTCGCCGTGGGCATGGTGAGCCCCAGCACCGAGAGAAGCACCAGCAGCACGGGGAACAGGGCCAGGACCGCGTAGTAGGTCAAAGCGGCGGCCCAGTCCGTCACGTCGTCGTTCCAGATCGCCACGGGTGTCCGGCGCAGCGCAACCCACCACCGGCCCATCCGGCTGCCGGTCTCGCGCATGGCGCGGATGCTCTCGCTACCCACTGTCCACGCCGCCCTCCACCAGTTGATGGCCGGGGTCCGCAGAACGGCGGCCGGATGTCCGGCTCCCTGCCGCCTGCCTTCGTCCGGATGCCGCTCGGGGGAGTCAATCCGCGTCGGCGGTCCTGTCCGACATATTCGTGGGCCCGTCCTTCCATATCCGTGATTGACGCGCCCTCAGCCCGTTTACCCGCCCTGCATGGAGTGATGTGCCGTGCCCACTCGCAGCCGAGCGGTTGGCCGTGCTGTCGAAAAAAGGAGGGTGGGTCACGGCCACGTGGGCTGCGCAGACGCCTCCGGCGGCATGACGATACGGACCATGACCGAAGACATCGGTATGGATCCGCCCCCGGGCATCGGCTCCAAGCGACGCCGGCTGTTCTGGTACGAGCTTCTTGGGTGCGCGCGGCGCGGCCATCACCTGGAGGGCACGAACGCGGCCCAGGTGCGTCCCGAGGACGGAGTCCTGGTCAGGGACTTCGGGGACGGACTTCACTGGCACCGGTGTCTGCGCTGTGACGCCTGGCTCCCGGTACGGCCGGCGGATCACCCGGACCGGGAGTTTCCACCCGGGCGTGCGGAGGTGGAGATTCCGCTGCGTGGCAGGCCTCTGCGTGACCGTTACGTGCTGCGGCTGATCGCGCTCGACCGTGTGGTTCACTTTCTGGTACTCGGCGTGCTCTCGACCGCCGTACTGGGCTTCGCCCACGAACGCCGACGGCTCAGCGGGGCGTTCTACCGGACGATGGACGTGCTGCAGAACGGCGTCGGCGGGCCCACCGGAAGGTCCGGGCGAGGGCTGCTGGGCGAGCTCGACAAGGCTTTCGCCGCCCGTTCGTCGACCTTGTGGGCAGTGGGGCTCGTCCTCGGCGCCTACGCGGTACTCGAAGGCATCGAGGCGATCGGACTGTGGCTGACCAAGCGCTGGGCGGAGTACCTGACGTTCGTGGCCACGACCGTACTGCTCGTTCCAGAGATCTACGAGCTGGCCGAAGGGCGCATCACGCCGGCCAAGATTCTCACCCTGGCCATCAATGTGGCGATCAGTGTCTATCTCCTCATCGCCAAACGCCTGTTCGGCCTGCGTGGCGGTGGAAGAGCCGAAGCGGCACAAAAGGCCCGCGACACCAGTTGGGAAGCCCTGGAGCGGGTTCTGCCGGGACCGTCACGGTGACCGCACGGCCTTCCTGGCCCGAGCCGACGAGGCGGCCGCGGACGCGTGGTGCCGACTGTCCGCGGCCGCGCCGACGGCTCAGCGAACGTGCACCGTCACCGGGTCAGACGTACGCTGGCGCACCGGGTGGTGATCACGCGGGCCGGTCAGGCCGTACATCACCGCGCGGAAATCCACCGGACCGCGCCCCGCATCCTTCACGTGCGCGGCGGCCCGCGCCTCCGTGCCACTGGCGACTACGGCACCGCAGGCCACCTGGCGCCATGTGTGCCCGCCGCTGCGCTGTTGCAGGCATATCCGCAAGTAGCGGACGGCATCGTCGTCCCCGTGCGCCGTGACCGTGAAGGTCTTGCCGACATGCGCCGTGTGCGGCGCCGTGACATCCACTTCGCCCTTGGCGTACGCAGGAACGGCGGCCAGAGCCAACGACGCCGCCCCCAGCGCACCGGCCAGGGCCAGGCGGCCGCCACGCCTCTTCATCCCGGTCCCTCTCGTCCTGGTCATGGGCTTCCCTCCCGTGGGTCTCCACCCAAGGCGCCGGGTGCGCCTCGCTGCTCAGCCAGATGAGCCGGCCGACCGCCAGGTTGCGCCCAGCCGACGCTGTTGCGGATTTACGACATACCTGCCCCATCCAGAATTATCGCCCGCCAGGCGAAGGCAGCCGCAAAGCTTGACGCCTCATCACCCTGCTGGTCGAGCCGTGGAACCCGGTCGAGGCGCGCGGGCGGACAGCGCGATCTCGAAGGCGGAGGTGTCGTCACCGCCACGATGGTCGGGGCGTGGACTGCCTGGTCCAGACCGAGCGTGACGGTCGTACCTGCAGACCTGGCGCGCGTGCCCCGATGTACCCCCACCAGCCTCAACCGCGCTGCGAGCACGACCTGCACGAACTGCTCTGGCTCCAGGGGCCGGGTTTCCGGCAGATCCGCGACCGGCGCTGGGGCGACACATCGTCGTGGGGCGTCCCCAGTGGGCCGACGGTCAGTGTTCCTGGGCCGTGGGGCGGACCATGATCTCGTTGACTGCGACATGCGGGGGCTGAGTGGTCATGAAGGTGATGGCACGGGCGATGTCTTCGGCTTCCAGCCACACGTTCTGCGGCATGCCACGGGCGGCGGCGGCCCCGGGGCCGGTCGCCATCTCCGTCACCGTCATGCCCGGCTCGATCAGACCCACCCGGACGCCCCGTCCCGTCACCTCCTGACGCAGGGCTTCGCTGAACGCGCCCACCGCGTGCTTGGTCGCCGAATAGACACCGTTGTTCCTTCGCACCACCCGGCCCCCGACCGAGCTGACGTTCACGAGATCAGCGACCCCGCGCGGGCCGTTCGCCGCCGCGCGGAGCAGATGGGGCAACGCTGCCTGCGACAGGTGCAGGACAGCCTTGAAGTTGAGATCGACCATCCGCTCCCACTCTGCGGGGTCGCCCTCCCCGATGGTGCCCATGGCCACGTAACCGGCGTTGTTCACGAGCACGTCCAACCGCGTGAAGCACTCCACGGCGTCCTCGACGGCCCGACGCGCCTGCGCCGCGTCGCCGAGGTCGGCGGTGAGAACGCTGCACGCGCCGCCCCGATCACGGATCACCGTGGCCAGGTCCTCCAGCCGCCCCGTACGGCGGGCGACCACGGCCACAGCGGCGCCCTGCCGCGCAAGCGACAAGGCGGTGGCCGCACCGATGCCGCTGGACGCGCCCGTCACCAGCGCCGCACATCCCGCCAATGGCGCATCGCCGTCGCCGTCGGCGACGCCGACGCCTGCCGCCGTAACGTCCTGATCCACGGCTTCCGCGTGCCCGGCGTCCGGATCCCTCACACTCATGATCACCCTTCACAGGTCATCCCGCCCAGGGCAGGCTGAGGCGCCGCGGACCTCACACCACAGCCCACCTGTGAGGTGCCGCCCGCTCTTCGAAGCTTGCACCACGTAGTCCAGGACCGCCTCCGCACATTCCTCCGACGGGTCTCACCGGCCGCCTCGAACGGGGCATCCGCCATGTGCCCGTCTTCGGCTGATGGTGGGGCTGATGGCGCATGTGCCGTCGCGGTTCGGCGTGTTCGCTCACCAGGGCGCCGCCCGATTCGGCTGAATGCACCCTTCGCCGAGGCACCGCCCGCTGCTAGCGTCGGGCGAACCGGCGGACGGGGGCAGGCGATGGCAGCCGAGGTGATCGATCTGGTCGCGATGGGCGAGGACTTCGTCCGCGACCCATATCCGGTGTACGCAGCGCTGCGGGAGCGCGGCCCCGTGCACAAGGTGCGGATTCCGGAGGGTACGGAGGCCTGGCTCGTAGTCGGGTACGAGGCCGGCCGGGCCGCGCTGGTGGATCCGCGCTTGTCCAAGCGGTGGGAGAACGCCTCGCCCTCCTTTCCGATCCCCAGTCCATCTGCGGGCCCCCACATGCTCAACTCCGATCCGCCTGACCATGAGCGGCTCCGCAAGCTGGTCGTCCGCGAGTTCACTCCGCGCCGGATCGAGCAGCTCTCGCCGCGGGTACGGCAGATCACCGACGAGTTGCTCGACGAGATGGTGACGCTTCCGGAAGGGCGGGGCGATCTCGTCGAGGCACTCTCGTTCCCGCTTCCGATCTCGGTGATCTGCGAGCTGCTCGGTGTGCCGATGCTCGACCGGGCCGCGTTCCGCGCCTGGACCTGCACGATCCTCACCGACCCCGACCCGGGGGCGCGGCTGGCGGCGACGAATGCGGCGGCCGCGTATCTCGTCGACTTGTTGGAGCGCAAGCGCCGGGCCCCGGGCCAGGACCTGATGAGCGCCCTGATCCGCACCACGGACGAGGACGGCGACCGGCTGTCCGTGGACGAACTGCGCGGTACCGCCTGGCTTCTGCTGGTCGCGGGGCATGAGACCACGGTCAACCTGATCTCCAACGGCGTATTGGCCCTGCTGACCCATCCGGACCAACTCGCCGCACTGCGCGAGGACATGACGCTCATCGACAACGCGGTGGAGGAGATGCTGCGCTACGACGGGCCGGTGGAGACGCCGACGTTCAGGTTCACCACCGAACCGCTCGAGATCGGCACCACGGTCATCCCCGGCGGTGGTGAGCTGGTCCTCGTGGCCCTGGCCGACGCAAACCATGACCCGGCGCGCTTCCCCGACCCCGGCCGCTTCGACATCCGGCGGCCCGCGGGTGGCCATGTCGCCTTCGGTCACGGCATCCACTACTGCCTCGGCGCGCCGCTCGCCCGCCTGGAGGCTCGCATCGCGATCCGTGCCCTGCTGGAGCGCTGCCCCGACCTCGCGCTCGACGCCCACCCGGCCGCCCTGACCTGGCGCCACGGCATGCTCATCCGGGGCCCGCGTCAGCTGCCGGTGCGGTGGAAGCCCTGACCTCGCACGTGCGTACCCGCCAGGAGAACCTGCCACCGTCCGGCTGACGGAGCCGCGGCGGCCACACCAGCGCCGCCCACCCCGAACCCGGCCGCACCCCCCAACGCCTGAGAAGCGGGGCGCCGTGGGGCAACCCCGTGTCCGAGGGGATCCGACGACACGGTCGTGATCGCGCACGGGCGACTCCGGTCACCAGGCCCTTCCGGCCGGCCGGGCGACGTGCGGCGGGGCCGATGCCCCTGACGGGGGGTCGCCGGCCTCACGGCGCGGGCGCTCGTCCGGAGCGCGGTCGGCTGCCTCGGCCGCCGCGCCGAAGAAGTCACCGCCCTTGCGCTTGGAGTCGTCCGTGCCCCACGCGCGGTCCCCGCGTGCCGGCACCTTCCGAAGGTGCGGGATGTGCTTGGCGCAGTGGATGTACGCCTCCTCCACCGTGACCTCCACCCACAGCCGGGCCCGGCGGCCGGGCGCGGGGTCGACCGGCAGGTCCGGGCGTTCGCGGCGCATCTCTTCGTCGGAGAGGACACGGGCCCGGCCGTTGACGTGGAGGCCGATCCGGTCCCGAAGGAAGTCGATCATGAGAATGCCGACGTGCGGATTCTCCTGGATGTTGCCGAGGCTGGCGAGGACGCCGTTGCCGCGGTACTCGGGGTAGGCCAGCGTCCTGTCGTCGAAGACCTGGACGAAGCCGGCAGGGCCGGCCCGGAAGGTGTTGTCGCACTCCCCGTGGCGGTCGGAGGTGGCGAGGAAGAACATCTCCTGCCGCGCCACGAACTCCCGCATCCGGGGGTTGAGCCGGTCGAGCACCTGCTCGTCGTAGAACTTGGCGGCACGGTCCGTGGTGCCCATGCGCTCCTGGAGCCCGTGCTCACCGTCACTGCCCGGGCGGTCGCGGTGGGAGGAGGGCCGGACGCGGCGAGCCTCCGGTACGTGGACCCGCTGGTGCTGGATCGGAGCGCCGTCACCGTCACGGACCGAGCCGCCGCCTTCGGCCCCGGACGCGGCCGCCCCTTCGCCGTCCCGCCCGGCCTGCGCCGGCCCGGTGTCCACTCCGGGGCGCGCCGCAGCCCTCCCTTCGGGGTCCGACGCCGTCCCACCACGCCGCTCCGGGGCAGGGTCCGGGACAGGCTCTCGGCCCGGGTCTTCGTTCCGGTCCCGGCCGGGGTGCCCGTCCAGGTTCAGGTGACCGTCCACGTTCCTCTGTGTCTCCTTCGGGCGCTGGTGCCGTGGCCGGGCGTGACCGCGGCCAGTCCTACGACGGAGTCGTGCCGTGACCGCAGGGAGGGATGCCTACCCGCGCAAGGCTGCCGACCCCGCTGTGGATCAGGCCCCGACTCCGCCGTAGCCGCCGGCGTCGGCCGGTATGGAAGCGGAGGCCCCGGTTCACCCGGTGAGCAGCCTGTCGCTCCATGCCACCTCCGCGGACAGACAGCCGGAAGTCCGAGCCACACGGGCCGAGTTTCCGCCCCGGGCTGACACATCCTCACGGTTCAACAGCGCGCGACCGCCTGGCCGAGCCGGTCTCAGACCATACCCGGCGGCGATGGATGCACAAGGGGCCGCCCCCGGCGCATCCGCAAACCCCCGATTCATACGGCACTGTCCGCAGCCGGGAAGATCACGGTTCCCTGCGGTCGGTCACGAATCGCCGTAATCGCCGTACCGGAGGTCGGGGCGGACTGCTCGGGTGCCGCCGGGTCCGCGCCCCCACGACACCGTGCACTCGACCCCGCCCGCGCCAACGCCGTGAACCTGGTCCTCTGCGCAGCGAGCTACGACCCGCCCGGCAACCTTCTCCGAGGCGGTCTTCGGACGGTGCCGAGGTGACGCGTACACGCCCTACGATCGGCCCATGCGAGGGTGGACGAAGAGCCTGGACGCGGCCGGTGTCCGGGAGCCGGGGTTGCGTGTGGACTACAACCGTCAGCGGCAGCTGGTACGACGCTTCCGGCGCGCCGCGTACCTGGCGGCCAGGCTGCTGCTGCCACCGCCGTTGCTGCCGCATGTGGTGGCGGCAACCGCCGTGATGCACCACGGGGACAACCTCCTGGACACCGGGCCCCTGCCGCAGCGCGAGACGGCGTGGGCGGCCTGGGAGCGGCAGGTGCGTGAGGCGTTGCGGACGGGGACCGGTGACAACCCGCTGCTCCGTGCACTCGTGCACACCGTGGCCGCCCATCCGCAGCTGCGCGAGATCGTGGAGACGTACCTGGACACCGCCACGGCCGAACTGTATTTCTCGGGCTTCGCCACCGAGGCCGACTACCAGGCATATGTGGACGCCTACTCGTACCCCGCCTTCATGCTCGTCGCGGGACTGCTCGCGCCGGAAGGCGACGATCTGCGGTACCGGACCGCATGCCGGACTTTCATCGAGGGCAGTCAGCGGCTCGACTTCGTCAACGACCTCGCCGAGGACGCGCGGGAAGGACGCGTGGGCATTCCGGTCGACACGATGGAACGGTTCGGGGTCACCCTGGACGGCATGGCCGCCGGTGCCGGCGGTTCGGCCCTGGACGAGCTGATAGCCGATCAGGTCACCACCGCACGCGCCGCCTTGCTGACCGCACGGGAGCTCCCGGCGGTGACCGCGCCGGACGCCCGAAGGCTCGCAGGAGCGCTGGTGGAGATCGAACTGCTCACCGCGGAAGCCGTGCTCGCACGCGGCGCCGGGGTACTGCGCGGTTCCGCGAACCCGCCGCTGGGCAGGACGCTACGCGTTCTCGCGCGCCCGTACTGACCGGATCGGCCCCGGTGAACGTGCCGGGCCGACCTCGACGAGACGACCCGCCTCGGCACACGCCTGCTCGCTCACAGTCCGTACCCGACAGGTCGCGGTAAGCGAGGAGTCATCGTTGAGGACAGGGTGGGCGCACCCTGGAGGAGGGGGTTGTGACGGAGGGAGAGGAGGCGTGATGCGCACCAGCGACGAGATCTATCACCGGGTCCGCTGGGACCGGCGGTTCGACCCGGCCCGGTTCGTGCTGGGGATCAGCCAGCGCGGGGGTGCCTGCAAACGCCTCGCGCTGCCTTCCTTCGTACCCGGGGGCGACATCCCGTGGCACCGGGTGATGTTCATCGAGGCGGACGGTGAGGTGGTCTGGGACCGGGCCACGGGGGTGGACCGTATCGACGCGTCGGGTGCCGGCCGGGTGCGGAACCCGCAAGCGGACCCGCGCTTCGGCAGGGGAGAACGCGTCGGCGTCCTCGGCTTGTCCCCGACGGCCCGTACGGCGGTGGCCTGGATCCCGCCGGCGGAGCTGTGGCCGGCGATCCAGGACATCCGCCGGGATTACGATCCGCAGTTCCAGCGCTGGCCGCCGCACGTCGATGTCCTCTTCGGCTTCGTGCCGGAGTCCGACTTCGAGCGGGCCGTCCCGCTGCTCGCCGCGGCGACGGCCCGGACGCCGGTCTTCACCGCCCGGCTGGACGGGGTGCGGACCTTCCAGCAGGGGGCGTACTGCACCGTGTGGCTCGACCCGGCGGCGGCCGGGGAGGCGCCGTGGGCGGACCTGCACCGCGAACTGCGGCAGCGGTTCCCGCGCTGTCATGGGCTCGCCGAGAACTTCACCCCCCATATGCCCCTGGGCCGGACCCGGGATCCGCGGCGAGTCAGCGCCGATTGCGCCGCCCGGCTCGAGGCCATGACGGCGACGGTCTGGGAACTCGTCCTGCTCTCACGCAGGGGTCACGGGCCGATGCGGCCACGGGCCACGGTCGCCCTGCGCACGGGCGAGGTCCGCCGGCTGACCGCACTCGGCCTCGAAGCACCTGGCCCGGAGGACAGGGCATGGCTCTCCGCGATCAGCGACAGGTGAGGCCATAACGATGGGGCGCAAGGGGCGGGACACCATCAGGGCCAGGGTGAAGCGCGTTCCACGCTGATCCGGCCGGTGCTGCCGACCAGCTCATCACGGGACCGGTAGGCGTGTTCCATGCCGAACTCGAGCTGTGCGACGGCGCCTTCGGGTGTGCACAGCAGCACCGCGCCCCCGGTCTCCACCTGCCGGCCCGACAACGGTCTCCAGGGCGGCCCCCACCACCCGAAGCCGGTCCCCCAGAAAGTGCAGGGCCGCCCGCAGCGGGTGGACACCGACATCCGACAGCGCACCGCCGCGGAGTTCGGGACGGTGCCGGATGTCGCCGGCCGGCAGTGCCGCGATGGTGAACACCGCGCGGAAGGAGCGCGGTTCGCCGATGGCACCGTCGGCCACCAGCCGCCGGACCGACTCGTGCCGGGGATGATGGACGAACGTCACGTTCTCCGTCAGCACCGGGCCGCGCCGCTCGGCCGACTCGACCAGCTCCCGGGTCCGGCCGGCCTCGGTGGTGAGCGGCTTCTCGGCCGGCACACGCTCCCCCGCGCGCAACGCCGCGGCCACCCACTCGGCATGCAGCGCGGCGGGCAGCACTATGCAGACCGCGTCCACCTCGGCCAGAGCGAGCAGTTCGGCGTAGCCGCTGACCGGCCGGCAGCCGTACGGCCGGCTCGTGTCGGCGGCGGCGCGGCCGCACCCCGTGAAATCGACTGGCCGAGCACCACTTGATTCGGCGGTGGTCGACACCCATGCCGGGCTGCTCACCAGGCCCAGGATCAGCGACGACGCGCAATGCGGTCCACCCGATGGCGGTCGCCCGCTTCAAAGGCAATTGCCTCTCCCCCGCAACCGGCGATACACCCGGTCGTCACACAAGGCCCCCAGAGTGTCATGTCCATGCATGCTTTCACTTGGAGGGTTCCTTGCTGACTCTGCGACGTCCCCAGCTGTCCTGGGCCAAGCGGTTCGCGGTGCTGATCGCCGCCATCGCGTCCGTGCTCAGTGTGTCCGCCGTCAACAGCCCTGCCGCGAACGCGGCGGTCTACAGTTCCTGCAGCATCGGCGGATGCTCCGACGCAGCCTCGGCGAACTCGACCTGGTCCGACCTCGGCTACCCGACCGCTCGGGGCTGGTACGACTGGCCGGACGGCGAGTGCAGCTACGCGGGCGGCGAGTTCTACAACAACGACGGGCAGTTGCCTTCCGGGGACACCTTCTACGAGTACGACGTCTACCCCCGCGCCTGCGGCGCCCATCGGGACGCCTACCGGATCGTCGTCGACTCCAACACCGGCGTGGTCTGGTACTCGCCCAACCACTACACCGACTTCTACCAGCTCTGACACTGCCACAGGACGTCAACCACCGGCCTGCCCGAATGTGCGGGCGAGTGTGGTGAGCTGAGGTTCCATCAGGGGCGGTCCCTCCTGGGGCCGCCCCTCGCTCATGGGCAGGCGTCCCCCTGACAGGACCTCGAGCACGGACGCTCGAATCGGTACGCGCACACCTGGCGATCAACCCGGCACGGTGGCCCATCGTGCTCCTGCGACTGGCTTACCCGACCGTGGCGAAACGGACGCCGGCGATCGCCCGAAGCGCAACGCCCGTCCACCCACCTCACGATGATCAATGGTGGTGCACGTACGATCTGCGGCATGACGGCGGAGGATTCGAAAGCCCCAGCACCCCGGATGCAGTTGGTCATCGGCATCATCCGCAGAGGCAACGAGATCCTGCTCGTGCGAGAGAGTCTCGGCACCGCCGGCGACATGCTCTGGTCCCTCCCCGGTGGCGGGGTCAAGGACGGCGAGCTCATGCACGAAGCTCTCCGGCGCGAGCTGCAGGAGGAGACCGGACTGCTGGTGGGCGACCCGGTGCGGACCGCATTCCTCATGCACATCGACTCCGAGCGGCACCCTTCGGCGTTGGCCGCTGCCTTCGAGATCGACGAGTGGTCAGGGGACCTCGCGCCGCAGGATGACGACATCGAACAGGCCGCCTTCTTCCCCTTGCCCGACGCCATGAGGCTGCTCGGCGAGCTGGACAGCGCGACGCAGCGGGAGCCGATCGTCGGCTATCTGACCGGGACCATCGCGCCGGGGACCACCTGGCTGTACCGCAACCGGGGCAAGGAGGAGACACTCGTCGCCCGGTGGTGAGGCCAGACAGTGGCCACTCCATGAAGGACACGATCTACAACTGGACCACCGGCGAGCGAGACTTCAGCGCGCCGGCGACGGCGCCCGCCTACGACGCACGCGTCAACGGCACCGCGCCCCTCGCAGCGTCCCCGCCATGGCCCGCACCGGGCGGCGAGCGCAGGTCGACCACGTGCCATCCGGCCGTCGAGCAGGGCCTCGGCCGCGCTCCTGCCGCGCGCGCGTGCAGTTCACGCCGGACAGGCACGGGGTCATATCCAGTCTTTACGTTTGAAGACCCAGTAGAGCAGCACGGACGCGACGACTATGACACCGGTGGAAGTGAGGAAGCCGACGTGGGTGTTGACGCCCGGATACGGAACGTTCTGTCCGTAGAAACCGGTGACGGCTGTGGGCACGGCCACTATCGACGCCCAGCTGGTGACCTTCTTCATGATCAGGTTCATGCGATTGCCCTGAACGGTCAGATTGGTCTCCATGATGGACGTGATCATGTCCCGCAGTGACTCGGTCCACTCGGTGGCCCTGAGGACGTGGTCGTACACGTCCTGGTAATAGGGAAGCAAGGGCTCGGCGACGATGTGCAGGTCACGCCGGAGGAGGCTATTGACGACCTCCCGCATCGGCAACACCACGCGGCGCAGCCTGGTGAGGTTCTTGCGCAGCGCGTAGGAGTCCCGCTGGACGGAGTCCATCTGCTGGCGCCCCTCGTCGAAGAGCAGATCCTCCACCGCTTCGATACGTTCGTCGAGGTCCTGTACGGCGGCGAAATGCCCGTCGACGATGTGGTCCAGCAGTCCGTGCAGCAGGAATCCCACTCCGTACTTGGCGAGATCGCCGTTGTTGTCCCAGCGTTCGACGACCTTCTCGATGTCGAACCGGTGGTCGGGGCGGATGGTGATCAATGCTGTGGGCGTTATGAATACCGACAGTTCACTTACGGTGAGCTGCCCGCCGGTCTCGTCCGTGCTGATGGCGTAGGCGCTGAGGAAGGCATGGGTGCGGTAGCGGTCCAGCTTTGGCCGCTGATGCTCGTGACGCGCGTCCTCCACCGCGAGTTCGTGCAGACCGAACTCCTCGCTGATCATCGCGAAGTCGGCGGAGCACGGATCGCACAGGTCGAGCCAGACCGCCACGTCCGGATCGTTCACGTATTCCGAGATGTCAGCGGTCGGAAAGTCCTCCAGGATCAGGGAGCCGTTGCGGTAGAGCCGTGTACGAGTCATGGCGACGCACCGTAAGCCACCTCGGTAAGAAGCCCCGTCTGCGCCTCTTTCCGCCCACGGGTGATCCCGCGGCGTCGGGATACCCAGGTGACGGAGCCGTCAGTGAGACTTCACCTGCCGGTCGCCCCGCCGGATCCGCGACATCAATGCGGTAACAGGACGGCGGCGGGATCGCCGGGCGCGAAGTGGCCAAAACCCTCCGTGCGCAAGCGGGCCATTCCGCTTCACCCTCCGTCGTGTCCCGCACGCCACGCCCAGCGACCCGCCCGGCACCGAGGGCTGCTCCTCCCGATCGGGCGGTAAGTTGATGCCCAGTCCGCCACAGGCACTGCCGAGGTTCTGTGCCCCCCCCTGGTTGCATAGTTGCGCAACCTGGCAAGCTATGCTCGTCCGTGAACTGACGACAGGTCCCTGCCGGATGAGCGCCGCACCGAGCCGAGCGGGCCGCAATGGATCCCGCCCTCCCATCCGGTGCCGGGGGGACAGGAACGCAGGAACACTCAGGACACGAACAGGGGGCGGCACGAGGTGCGGGAAGGAACCCGGGCGGTGCTCGTGGCGGCCACCACGGTGGTCGTCGCCGCGGTACTGGGCCCGATATGGGGCGGTCACACGGGCAGTACGGCGGACGACCGGCCGGACGGCCGGGGGCGGGCGACCGTCTCGCCGTCGCCGCCGCTCTACACCTCCGAGCAGCCGCCGGCGGACCAGAAGTCCGTGCCCGATCCGCACCTGCCCGCCCCGGTGGTGAGCATGGACATCGCCCACGCCTCGGACCGGGGGGCGCACGCCGTCAACATCACCATCGACGACGGCCCCGATCCGGTATGGACACCGCGTGTGCTGAAGGTGCTCCGCGACAACGGCGTCAAGGCGGTCTTCTGCATGATCGGGCCGAACGCGGCCATGCATCCCGACGTGGTGCGGCAGATCGTCGCCGACGGGCACCGGCTGTGCGACCACAGCGTCCACCACGACACGGCGATGGACCGCAAGCCGGCCTCCTACCAGCACGGCGAAGTCGTCGACGCGGAGCGCATGATCGAGCACGCGTCCGGCGGGGTGAAGCCGTTGTACTACCGCGCGCCCGGTGGCGCCTTCACCCCGTACAGCCGCCAGATCGCCGCATCACTGGGGATGCGCCCGCTCGGCTGGAACATAGATACGGAGGACTACCGGCGGCCCGGGGTGCGGACGATCCTCAGCACCGTGGAACGGGAACTGCGCAACGGCCCGACGATCCTCTTCCACGACGGCGGCGGGGACCGGTCGCAGACCGTGGCCGCGCTCGCCGCGCTCCTGCCCCGGCTGAAGGAGCAGGGCTACGTCTTCGGCTTCCCGGTGCGGTGAGGCGGCCGGACCACGCCGGAGTACGGCAGGGTGAATTCTGGTATTTGATTCGCCAATTTCCCCCCATGGGCAGGTTGTGAATCAATTGCACCGAGTTGGTGAACGCGCCATGCGGCGAAGGATGTCTGACAGGCCGTAAAGGGCCTACCGGCCCGTCGCACATGGGAAGCTCAGAGGCACGACCTTGACCTTGACCTCGACCGCACTCGATACGTCACCCCCCTCCCCCGGAACCCCGGAAAACGGGGCCCTCTTCCGCTCCGCGGCGGCCGCGCCGCCCCGCACCCTCGTCGACGTCCTGGCGGCGACCGCCGCCCGGCACCCGGACGCACCCGCCCTGGACACGGGCGGCGAGGTGCTGTCCTACCGGGAGCTGTGCGCCGAGGCCCGCACCCGCGCGCTGCGGCTCACCGAGCGGGGCATCGGCCCCGGCGACCGGGTGGGCGTACGGGTGCCGTCGGGCACCGCGGAGCTGTACCTGTCGATCCTCGCGGTCCTGCACTGCGGCGCGGCGTACGTCCCGGTCGACGCCGACGACCCCGAGGAACGTGCCGCGACCGTCTTCCGCGAGGCGGGCGTCTGCCACGTTCTCGGGCCGCATCCGCAACCCGCCGACCTGGTACCGGCGTCCGGGGCCGCGGGCACCGCGCCCGCCCCCGCCGACGACGCCTGGATCATCTTCACCTCCGGCTCGACCGGTGCGCCCAAGGGCGTGGCCGTCACCCACCGCTCCGCCGCGGCCTTCGTCGACGCCGAGGCCGCGCTGTTCCTCGCCGACCGACCGCTCGGCCCCGGCGACCGCGTCCTGGCGGGCCTGTCGGTCGCCTTCGACGCCTCCTGCGAGGAGATGTGGCTGGCCTGGCGCTCCGGCGCCTGCCTGGTGCCGGCCGAACGGGCCCTGGTGCGCGCCGGGCACGAACTCGGCCCGTGGCTGGACGCCCGCGGCATCACCGCCGTCTCCACCGTGCCCACCCTGCTGGCGATGTGGCCGGAGGAGGCGCTGCGGCGGGTACGGCTGCTGATCCTGGGCGGCGAGGCCTGCCCGCCCGGCCTCGTCGAACGGTTCGCCCGCCCCGGCCGGGAGATGTGGAACACCTACGGCCCCACGGAGACCACCGTCGTGGCCTGCGCCGCCCTGTTGGAGCCCGGACAGCCGGTGCGCATCGGACTGCCGCTCGCCGGCTGGGAGTTGGCGGTGGTGGACGAGGCCGGTGAGCCGGTCGCGTACGGCGAGCAGGGCGAACTGGTCATCGCCGGCGCCGGAACCGCCCGCTACCTCGACCCCGTCAAGGACGCCGAACGCTTCCGGCCGTGCCCGGCGCTGAACTCCCCGCGCGCCTACCGCTCGGGCGACCTGGTGCGCGCCGACGCCGAGGGACTGGTGTTCCTCGGTCGCGCCGACGACCAGGTCAAGCTCGGCGGACGCCGTGTCGAACTCGGCGAGATCGACACGGCCCTGCTCGCCCTGCCCGGGGTGCGCGGCGCGGCGGCGGCCGTGCAGTCCACCGCGGCCGGCGCCCAGGTGCTGGTCGGCTACATCGTCGCGCAGGAGACCGTCGACGGCTGCTCGGCCTTCGACGCCGACAAGGCCAGGGCCCTGCTGGGCGAGCGGCTGCCCGCACCGCTGGTTCCGGTGCTGGCCGAGGTGGCGGACCTGCCCACGCGGGTGTCCGGGAAGGTGGACCGCAAGGCGCTGCCCTGGCCGGTGCCGCTGGCCGGCGGCGGACCGAGCGGCGAGGCGGCCCACCGGCTGCAGGGCACCGCCGCCCGGCTGGCGGACGTCTGGGAGGAGTTGCTGGGCCTGCGGCCCGGCCCGGACAGCGACTTCGTCCAGCTGGGCGGCACCAGTCTGACCGCCGCCCGGATGGCCTCGATGCTGCGCCCGGACCATCCGGGCCTGTCGGTCGCCGACCTCTACCGGCACCCGGTGCTGCAGAGCATGGCCGACCATCTCGACTCCCTGGCCGGCGCCGCCGAGCCGGTGCGCCCCGTCCGGCCGGTGCCCCGGCGGACCGCCGTGGTGCAGTTCCTCGTCTCCCTGGCCGGTTACGGCGTCACCGGGCTGCGGGGCCTGATCGGGCTGGCCGCGGCGGACGACGTCCTCGGCTGGGTCGCCCCGCACCAGTGGGCGCCGCACACCTCGTGGTGGCTGGTCCTGGCCGGGTGGGTGCTGCTGTTCAGCGCGCCCGTACGCTGCCTGCTCGGGGCGGCCCTCGCCCGCGCGCTGGCCGGCTCGATCACTCCGGGCACCCACCCGCGTGGCGGCGCCGTTCACCTGCGCCTGTGGAGCGCGGAACGTGCGGTCGCGGCGTTCGGCGTGCCGTCCCTGCTCGGCACCCCGTGGGCCGCGCTGTACGCCCGGATCCTCGGCTGCCGCACCGGGCGGGACATACGGCTGCACGCCATGCCCCCGGTGACGGGCCTGGCCGAGCTGGGCGACGGATGCAGCGTCGAACCGGAGGCGGACATCGCGGGCTGGTGGCTCGACGGCGACACGCTGCGGGTCGGCAGGGTCGTCGTCGGCGCGGACGCCCGGGTGGGACACCGCAGCACCCTGCTGCCGGGCGCGGTCCTCGGGCACGGTGCGGAACTCGCCGCCGGTGGCTGCCTGGACGGCCGGATCCCCGACGGCCAGGTGTGGACCGGCTCCCCCGCCCGGCCGGCCGCAGCCACCGAACACCTCGCGGACCCGGGCCGGCCCGCCCCGCCGACGGACCGCCGGCGCCGCTGGCATCTCGCCTACGCGCTGTCCCTCACCCTGATGCCGCTGCTGTCGCTGCTGGCCGCCGCCCCGGCGCTGGCCGTCACCTGGCTGCTGGTGCGCGGTACGGCCACGCTGTCCGGGGCGGCCTGGCGGCTGCTCGCCGCCGCACCCCTGTTCGCCGTGCTGACCACCGTGTGCGGCATGCTCCTCACCGCGCTCACCGTGCGCCTGCTGGGCCGCGGGATCACGCCCGGCCTGCACCGCGCCGACGGGGGCGTGGCCTGGCGGGCGTGGCTGGTGACGCGGCTGCTCGACGGCGCTCGCGGCACCCTGTTCCCGCTCTACGCGAGCCTCGCCACACCGGCCTGGCTGCGCCTCCTCGGCGCCCGGGTCGGCCGCGGCGCCGAGATCTCGACCGTGCTGCCGCTGCCGTCGCTGCTCGAGGTCGAGGACGGGGCGTTCCTCGCCGACGACACGCTCATGGCGCCGTTCGAACTGCGCGGCGGCTGGATGCGGTTGGGAACCGTGCGGATCGGCAAGCGGGCCTTCATCGGCAACTCCGGCATCGTCGGCCCCGGCCGTGAGGTCGCCGACCACACCCTGGTGGGTGTGCTGTCCGACGCACCGGCGCAGGGGGAACCCGGGACGTCCTGGATCGGACGGCCGTCGATGCCGCTGCCCCGCGTGGCCGAGACCGGCGACGCGACGCGGACGTTCGCCCCGCCCCGGCGGCTGGTGGCGGCCCGCGCGGCCGTCGAGGCGTGCCGCGTGCTGCCGGTGATCCTCGGCACGCTGCTGGCCGAGGGGCTGCTGCTGGCCCAGCAGGAGGCCCTGGACCTGGGCGGCCTGACCCTGGCGGCCCTCGCGGGCGTCCCGCTGCTCCTTGCCGCGTCCCTGGCGGCCTGCCTGACCACGACCGCCGCCAAGTGGCTGCTCGTGGGCCGGTTCCGGCCGGTCGAGCGGCCCCTGTGGTCGTCGTTCGTGTGGCGCAACGAGTTGTTCGACACGTTCGTGGAGGTGTTGGCAGTGCCCTGGGGTATCGGCGCGCACCTGGGTACCCCCGTGGTGAACTGGTGGCTGCGCAGCCTCGGTGCGCGCATCGGACGCGGGGTGTGGTGCGACACGTACTGGCTGCCGGAGACGGATCTGGTCAGCATCGGCGACGGCGCCACCGTCAACCGTGGCTGCGTGCTGCAGACCCACCTCTTCCACGACCGGATCATGCGGATGGACACCGTGTGCCTGGCCGCCGGCGCCTCCTTGGGCCCGCACAGCATCGCCCTGCCCGGCACCAGGATCGGCACCGGCGCGTCCATCGCCGCGGCCTCTCTCGTGATGCGCGGGGAGACGGTGCCCGACGGGACCCGTTGGGCCGGCAACCCCATCGCCGGCGTCCCCGCGGCCGGCCCCGCCGCCCGGCTCCCCGAAGAGGAGACGGCATGACCTGGTGCAGCCGGCGCGCGCTGGTCCGGGGCGCGGCGCTCGCCCCGCTGGCGGCGATGGCCGCGGACGCCCTCCCGAAGCCGGCCGAACGCTACTTCGCCGGCCATGGCAGCTACGACCACCGCACGCTCGCCTACGACCTCCACCTGGCCTACGACCCGGCCGCGGGCAGGCTGGAGGGCCGGGCGCACATCCGCGCGGTGGCCGAGCGGTCGCTGCGTCAGGTCCGCCTCGACCTGGCGAGGCTCTCCGTGCACGAGGCGCTGGTCGACGGGGCCGCCGTACGGCCCGGCCGGAAGGGGCACAAACTGCTGCTGCCCGCGCCGCGCCCGATCCCGGCGGGCACGCCCTTCACCCTGGAGATCGGCTACGGCGGCCGGCCCGGCCCGGTACGCACGCCGTTCGGGCAGATCGGCTGGGACCGCACGGGCGACGCACACGGCGGCACCCTGGTGGCCGCCCAGCCGCTGGGCGCCCCGTCATGGTTCCCGTGCAACGACCGCCCGGACGACAAGGCCGAGTTCACCTTCCGGGTGACCGTGCCCCGCGGTCACCAGGCGCTCGCCAACGGAGCCCTGCTGGAGCGGCGCAACTCGGACACCACGGAGTGCTGGACGTACCACCATCGGGGTCCCATGGCCCCCTACCTCGCCGCGCTGTACACCGGCCGCTTCGCGCACGAGACGTGGAAGGCCACGGACAGTGCGACCGGCCGCCCGATCACCGGCCGCAACGTCTACCCCGTCCACCTGTCCGGCCGGGCCCGGCATGATCTGGGCCGCCAGCCCGAGATGTTCGAGGCGTTCACCACCTGGTTCGGGCCGTACCCCTTCGAGACGTACGGCGCCGTCGTCGTGGACGCCGACCTGGACCAGCCGGTGGAGAACCAGACGGCGTCCGTCTTCGGCCGCAACCACATCGACGGCGAGCGCACCTGGGAGACGCTGGTCGCCCACGAACTCGTCCACCAGTGGTACGGCAACAGCGTCAGCCTGCGCGACTGGCGGGACATCTGGCTCAACGAGGGTTTCGCCACCTATGGGGAATGGCTGTGGTCGGAACACCTCGGCGAGGACTCCGCCGACACCATCGCCCGCGCGGCCTGGCACACCCTCGCCCGGCAGGGCAAGGGGCTGCGGATCGCCGACCCCGGCCCCGACCGCATCTTCGACGACCGGGTGTACAACCGGGGGGCGTGCACGCTGCACGCGCTGCGACTGACGATGGGCGACGACCGCTTCTTCGCCATGCTGCGCGGCTGGCACCACGCCCACCGCGGCGAAAGCGCCGACACCGCGGCCTTCGTCGCCCACGCCGGCCGGACCATGCCGAGGGCGGTGGAACCCCTGCTGCGTGCCTGGCTCTACGACACCCGCCTGCCGCCCCTCCCCCCGCCGGATCCGGGAGACGGGCGGAGCTGAAACCCGCCGGAGCGAGGGCCGCCCCGGCCGTCAGGGCGCCTCCGGCGGGCGGCGCTCCAGCCGCAGTCGGGGGCCGCGCCACTTCACCGGCGGCCGTCGAAGGTCACCCCGCGGTGCCGCGGCGTGGCAGACACAGGGCGAGCGACACCAGCCCATGCCGCTGTCCGGGTGGCGATGCCACCGCCGAAAGACGCCAGAGCCGGAGGGCAGGGTGGCCGCCATGCTTGTGATGCCAAGGCCGGCTGTTGCCGCCACGAGGGGACGGGGGTCCCAGCACGCTTCCCTGTCCCGTTCCCCTCCCGTCGGCGCGAGGCCGAGCCCGGACCGGCCCCCTGACGACAGGCCTGTGCGAGCGGCCTCCTAATATCATTTCGCGTTCTTCGACGGACGCTGATGCCCGTTGTCCGTATCGCCGTCCAACGCCCAACGCCCAACGCGACACAACGACTCCCCCGCACGGTGATGGAGTCGTGCATCGAGGAGGAACGTACATGCACGCCCGGAGGATCGGCGCGGCCGCCGCAACGGCAGTGGCGCTTCTGGCTGCCCGCGACCTCATCCAGAAGAGGCACGCACTGCTCCGAAACTTCCCGGTGATCGGGCACGCCCGGTACCTGTTGGAGACGATCGGGCCGGAGCTGCGGCAGTACATCGTGACGTCCAACGAGGAGGAGCGCCCGTTCAGCCGGGACCAGCGCACCTGGATCTACGCGTCGGCGAAGGAGGAGAACAACTACTTCGGGTTCGGAACCGAAGTCGACGTCGAGCACGTGCAGGGGCACGCCTACCTGAAGCAGCGCACGTTCGCCGGCGCTGTGCCCGACGCGCACGACCCGCAGGCCCCCCTGCCCTCGGCCAAGGTGCTGGGCGGGCCGCGCGGGCGCGCCAAGGCGTTCCGGCCGGCGAGCGTGGTGAACATCTCGGCGATGAGCTTCGGGTCGCTCTCCGGCGCGGCGGTCACGGCGCTCAACAAGGGGGCGGCGCTGGCGGGCACGATGCACAACACGGGCGAGGGCGGCCTCTCGCCGTACCACCGCAACGGCGGTGACCTGGTCCTTCAGATCGGTACGGCGTACTTCGGCTGTCGCAACGAGGACGGCAGCTTCAACCTCGACAAGCTCAAGGACGTGGTCGCCGGCGCCCCGGTCAAGGCGATAGAGATCAAGCTCTCCCAGGGCGCCAAGCCGGGGCTGGGCGGGATGCTGCCGGGCGCGAAGGTGACCCCGGAGATCGCCGGGATCCGCGGCATCCCGGTCGGCAAGGACTGCGCTTCCCCGTCGCGGCACACGGCGTTCAGCGACGTCGACTCGATGCTCGACTTCGTGGAGTTGCTCGCCACCGAGACCGGTCTGCCGGTCGGGGTCAAGAGCGCGGTCGGAGAGATGGGCTTCTGGCAGGAGCTGGCCACGCTGATGGCGCGTGGTGACCGTGGTGTCGACTTCGTGACCATCGACGGGGGTGAGGGCGGCACCGGGGCGGCGCCGCGGATCTTCGCCGACTCGGTGTCGCTGCCGTTCCGGATGGGCTTCTCCCGGGTCTACGGCACCTTCGCCGAGCTGGGGCTGACCGACGACCTGACCTTCATCGGCTCCGGCAAGCTCGGCCTGCCCGAGAACGCCGCGGTCGCCTTCGCCCTGGGTGCCGACATGATCAACGTAGCCCGTGAGGCGATGCTGTCCATCGGCTGCATCCAGTCGCAGAAGTGCCACACCGACACGTGTCCCACCGGCATCGCCACCCAGAACCCGTGGTTGGCCCGCGGCCTCGACCCGACCTCGAAGGCCACCCGGGCCGCTGTCTACCTGCGCACCCTGCGCAAGGAGCTGATGAAGGTCTCGGCGGCCGTCGGCGTCGCCCACCCGGGACTCATCACCGCCAACGACATCGAGATCATGAACGGCGACTACGAGGCCCGCACTCTGGCCGGCGTCTACGGCTACAAGGACGGCTGGGGCGAGCTCGGCCCGCACCTCGCCGATGAGATCACGGCACTGCTCACCACCAAGCCGACCGCCGTCCACAAGCCGACCGTCTGACGCGCCGACAGCCCTCACCCACCCAACTGCCCCTACTCCACGACCAGTCCGTGCCGAGGCGATGACAACATGACGGAAGAAGTGAGATTCAAGAGCGTCGTCGGCCCCGAACTGGCCGGGTCGATCGACCTGCCGGAAGGCGAGGTCCGGGGCTGGGGAATCTTCGTCCACGGATTCACACTCGGCAGGAACTCGCCGGCCGCCTCGCGTGTCAGCAAGCAACTGGCACGCGAGGGAATCGGGATGCTGCGCTACGACAACCTCGGGATCGGAGACTCCGACGGCGACTGGGGGGACGGCTCCTTCACCATCAAGGTCCAGGACACCGTCCGTGCAGCAACCTTGATGGCAGAGCGGGGAACTCCAGCAGACCTGCTGGTGGGGCACTCGTGGGGAGGCGCCGCCGCCATCGCCGCAGCGGCCGAGGCGACCGGCGTACGCGCGGTCGCCACCATCGGGGCGCCTGCCGACCCCAGCCACGTCGAGAGACAGTACGACGCGGTCATGGAACGCGTACTCAGTGAAGGATCGCACGAGTGGTTCGTCGGCGGGAGGACCTTGGTCCTCAAGCGTGCCTTCGTCGACGACGTCCACCAGGCTCGCCTGCGCGACCGGATTCGCGGGTTGCACCTGCCGCTGCTCGTCATGCATTCGCCCACCGACAACACCGTCGACATCGCCAACGCAGGGGAGATCTTCCGCGAGGCACGACACCCGCGAAGCTTCATCTCGCTCGAAGGAGCAGACCATCTCCTGACCGCACGAGGACAAGCGCAGCGAGCCGCTCACATCATCAGCGCCTGGGCCGACCAGTACATCCACGACAGGGACGGTAAATCGCGCGGTGCAACTCCCGATCATGGAAGGAGCACGGTCCAAGATCGCGCCGACCGGCGTCGGCCCGGTTGACCGGTCCGTCCGGTGATCTTGATCGACTATGTGCATGTGAGGTGCGCCACAGGCGCAGGTGGCGAAGACGTGAAATACCGGCCCCAGGTCCTGACCGAGATCAAGAACCGCGGTCCGGCCCCAGGCGGTCACCCAGACCCGTGTCGTCCACCTGATCCGGGCATCGCTCCGCTACACGGGGCGGCAGGACGGGGACAAGACCCGGCCGCCTCCTGCCGCGCATCGGCTGTGATGGCCTGAATGCGCCGGGGCGGTGTCGGTCTTGGTCATATTCTCACCATTCGCTGAACTTCGCCTTTCATGCCGCTGAACTTCGCCTTTCATGCCGCGGTTACCTTTCCAGCAGAGTCAAGGTCAGCTTTGCAGTCAGGAGACCGGTGCAGTGAAGCGACGCAACACAGCCGGCAGGTTCTACGCCCCGCTGGCCGGCGTGCTCCTGGCCCTGTCCGTAGGCGGCTGCAGCACGAGCGGTGGCAGCGCGACTGGTCCGGCGGCCACCTCGTCGGCGTCCGCCACCGTCGGCGGCACGCCCGGGACCGCATCGCACGCCTCGGCTGAGCCTGCCGCCTGGCACAAGTGGGGCCTGACACCGCTGCCCCCGGCTCCCGAGCCCCCGGCGGACAAACCCATCAAGCTGTCCGCGACCGGCCCGGTCCCGGTCTTCGCCCACGTACCGACATCCCAGAAGGTCGTCTTCATCACCGTGGACGACGGACTGGAAAAGGACCCCAGGTTCATCGAGATGATGCGGGACCTGAAGATCCCGATCACGATGTTCCTGATGAACGACGCCATCAAGTCGGACTACGGGTACTTCAAGCCGCTGCAGGCGATGGGCAACCACATCCAGAACCACACCCTGCACCATCCCGCGATGAACACCATCCCGCTGGCCCGCCAGAAGCAAGAGGTGTGCGGCGACCAGAAGGTCCTCACCCAGCAGTTCGGCACCGCCCCGTTCCTCTTCCGGCCGCCCTACGGGGCGTACAACAACAACACCAAGATCGCGGTGGGAGAGTGCGGGCCGCGCGCGATCGTCTGGTGGCGCGAGTCCATGCAGGTACGCAATATGCAGTACCAAGATCCAGACAAGAAGCTGCGTCCCGGCGACATCATCCTCGCCCACTTCCGCGGCCCCGCGGAGCTCAAGGGCGCCACCATGACGGAGATGTTCGCGAATCTGCTCAAGCGCATCCGGGAACAGGGCTTCGCGGTGGCCCGTCTGGAGGACTACATCCAGCCACCGGCCGGACACTGAACCGAGCAGAAACCAGTGCGCTTCGCAGCCGTTGCACTCTTTCGGCCTCGAGGTGCGGGCCGCGCGGTATGCGCCGGAGCCGACTGGATCGGGTCGGGTCGGAACCTCGCCCGACATCTGCTCATCTATCTGACAAAGATCGTATCTCGTAGTTCTGCGAGAGACCTTGAACCCGACGGGTCAAGGCCAAGGAAAGCCCCGGGCACGCCCTCGAACGAAGCGTGGGCAGAGACCGGGCGGAAAGCGCAGGCAGGTAACAGCCCATGGGTCTCACGAGCAACAAAGTGCTGGTGCTGGCGATCGTCATCGCCGCCGTACTGTTCGTCGGCACGGTATGGCTGTGGCCGCGTATGGCCCGGCAGAACTGGCGGGCCGTCAGCGGGCGGGTCGGTCTGCTGCTCGGTACCCAGCTGGCGCTCGTCGCCTCGATGGGCCTCGCCGCCAACCAGGCCTTCGGCTTCTACGCCAGCTGGGCCGACCTGTTCGGCCAGGAGACCGACCAGGGCGTCGTCGTCGACCACATAGCGGGGGGCGGTATCAGCCCCGTCCAAGTGGTCTCCACGTCCCACGTCCTCGGTGCGAGCAGCCCGCTGCCGCAGGTGTCCGGGCAGGTCCAGAAGGTCGACATCATCGGCCGTACGACCCACCTCACCACGCCGGCGTTCGTGTACCTGCCCCCGGAGTACTTCCAGCCGCAGAACCATGCGCGCAAGTTCCCGGTGTCCGTCGTCCTCACGGGTTACCCCGGTACGGCTCAGGCGCTGGTGGACAAACTGCACTACCCGAGCACGGCGCAGCAGCTGGCCAAGGCGGGGAAGATGCAGCCGATGATTCTCGTGATGCTGCGGCCGACCGTGGCGCCGCCGCGGGACACCGAGTGCGTGGACGTTCCCGGCGGCCCGCAGACCGAGACGTTCTTCGCCAAGGATCTGCGCGATGCGGTGATGGCCCGCTACCGGGTGGACAAGACGCCCGCCAGCTGGGGCATCGTCGGCGACTCGACCGGCGGCTACTGCGCGCTGAAGATCGCCATGCACTACCCGAAGGCGTACGCGGCCGCCGCGGGCCTCTCGCCGTACTACAGGGCGCCGATCGACCCCACCACCGGTGACCTCTTCCACGGCAACAAGAACCTGCACAATCGCGCCGACCTCTTCTGGGCGCTCAAGCACCTGCCCGCGCCCGAGACCTCGCTGCTCGTCACCTCGAGCAAGGTCGGTGAGCACAACTACAAGGACACGCTCAAGTTCATCAAGAGCGTGCAGGACACCAACGTGACCAGGATTTCGTCGATCATCCTTCCGAGCGGCGGACACAACTTCAACACCTGGAAGCGGGAGATCCCACCGATGCTGCAGTGGATCAGCACGCGGCTGGTCGCACACTGAGCCATCGGTGCCGACGCCCCGGGCACGCCGTGGTACCGGTGCGCAGCCTTACGAGGCCCTGGGTCCTCGGCGGCCGCCTGTCCCGCGTGTCGCGTGCCCGGTCAGGCGTGCATGAGCGTGGGAGACGCTACAGGTGTTCCTGTCCTGCGATCCGGCGCAGGGTCAGCGCGGCACCCAAGAGCTGGACGCCACGGGCGGTGTGCGGGTCGACGCCGGTCAACTCCGCGACACGGCCCAGGCGGTTGTCAACCGTGTTGGGGTGCACGTCGAGTGCGTGGGCCGTACGGCGCCGGTCGAAGTCACAGTCGAGGAAGGCGGCCACGGTCGCGGTCAGGCCGGGTTGCCGGTCCAGCGCCTCCAGCAGGGCGCCCAGTTCGGGTGCGCTGTCCGGGGCTCCCGAGAGGTGGTATTCGAGCAGCACATCCCGCAGCCGGTACAAGCCTGGTCTGTCCGCGACGGCTGCGATCCGGCGTGCCCGCACGGCCGCGGCAGGGACCTCCTCTGCGGTGCCCGCGGTCGCCGCGCCCACGGTCGACGCTGTCGGAGGACAGGAGGAGAGTCGGTCGGCGACGGCGTCGAGCTCAGTCGACGCGGGCAACAGGACCCAGCCACCGCATTCGTCCGGAAGGCTGAGAACGCGGCCCTCCGCCAGCGGGGCGAGCCGGGCGAGCACCCGACGCAGCAGCCTGCGTACCGCCACAGACGCCTGGGGCCCGAAGGCCCGCACGCCGAGTACGAGATAGCCGGATTCCAGGGACAGCCCGAAACGGGCGGCCACCTCCTCGGGCTCCTCACCACGGATGAGTGCCCGGGCCAGCTCCCGTGCCGCCGCCTGCTGGTCGGCGAGGCCGGCAAGGTACGCCTCCGTGACGTTCTCGACGGTGGCCTGGAGCGCCCTCAGCTCCATCCGGGTCAGGGACTGCAGCGCCGCCTCCTCGCCCGGCCGGGCCAACTCGCTGAGTGCGTCCAGCAGTACCTCGGCACCGACGTGGTACCCCTTGAGCAACTGCACCAGAGGAAGCCCTTCCTCGGCGCGCTCGGCGGCGCGTTCCCGGAACACCCCGATGTCGATGTCCGGCAGGCCCTGCACATGACGGAGGAACCCACGTATCGCGTGGCGGGCCGTCGCCGCGATCTCCACATCCCGCAGCTCTCCGGGCAGGAGATCGAAGCCGGGCACCTCGGCTCGCTGACGTTCCACGATGGCCCTGGCCAGCTGGTTGACCCGCGGTGCGAGACGTGCGGCCAGCTCAATCGCGCCGTCCGGCGCAGCGTCTGGTTGTGACATGTCACAACCGTAGGCAGCCGTCAGTGGGCTCGCGGCCGATTGCCGCGTGCACTCGTCCACGGTGGCATGGGCACCATGAGCTTCTCCCTCACGGACTACGCAGACCAGGTCTGGCAGGGCGCCGTCGACGACAGCATCGTCCGTGCCGGGCAGGCGGGATCCGGCGTCATCGAGGTGGTCGACGGCGTTGGCTGGTACCCCGGCTTCGGCAATGTCATCACCTTCCGCACGAACGGCGAGGTCATCCTGTTCGACACCGGCAACCCGCTGGCCGCCGGCGGGCTCCACCGAGCCGTTCGTGCCTGGAGCCGAAACCCGGTGACCACCGCCGTCTTCTCCCACGGGCACATCGACCATGTCTTCGGGATGGGTCCCTTCGATGCGGAGGATGCCCCACGCCCGACCGTGCTCGCCCACGAGAATGTCGGGGAAAGGTTCGACCGCTACCTGCTGACGGGAGGCTACAACGCTGTCGTCAACCAACGGCAGTTCCAGGCACCGGATCTGACCTGGCCGACTCAGTACCGCAGGCCCGACCTGACATACCGGGACGCACTCACCCTGAAGCGCGGCGACCTGACCTTCGAGCTCTTGCACGTAAGGGGCGAGACCGACGACGCGACCGTCGCCTGGATTCCCGAACACCGCCTCCTGTGCCCCGGTGACATGTTCATCTGGGTGACTCCCAACTGCGGCAACCCCCAGAAGGTGCAGCGCTACCCGCGCGAGTGGGCGCTCGCACTGCGCCGCATGGCGGCCCTGGGCGCGGAGATCATGCTGCCCTCGCACGGAGCACCGGTCTTCGGCGCCGACCGGATCCACCTGGCGCTCACCGAGACCGCGGAATGGCTGGAGAGCCTGGTCCAGCAGACACTGGACGGGCTCAACTCCGGGGCCCGGCTGGACGACCTCGTCCACACCGTACGCCCGCCCGCCCATCTCGCCGACCGGGTCTACCTGCAAGCCAAGTACGACGAACCCGAGTTCATCGTGCGCAACCTGTGGCGGCGCTATGCCGGCTGGTACGACGGCAACCCCGCACACCTCAAACCGGCTCCTGACGGCCAACTCGCCACCGCCTTGGCGGACCTCGCAGGCGGCGCGGCCGTGCTGTCGGATGCGGCCCGACGCTACGCCGACGCGGGCGAGCTGAGGATCGCCGGCCACCTCGCGGAGTTCGCCGTACAGGCCGCCCCCGACGACGCCACCGCGCACGCCGCACGCGCCGACGTCAACCAGGCTCGTGCGGAGTCCGAGGCCTCCCTGATGGCCCAGGGCATCTTCACCTGGGCCGCCGCGGAGTCACGAGAACGGTGTGCCAAGCCCTGACCGGCGCACGGCCGACGGCAAGGCGATCTCACCTCCGTGCCGGATCGCACCGCGCACGACTCCCCCGGACCTGAGGAGCTCCGATGCCCTCCGCACGAGGGCAAGCTCGTCCATGGCGCCGCAGGGCCTGTGCTCTGGCCGCCACCGCGCTTCTTGGCCTGGCTTCGCCGCGGGCCGCCGCAACTCCCGGTCACGCCACCATGGTCAAGACGGCGGCAGACACATCGGCCTTCGACAGTGTTAGGGCCTGTGTGATGTTGTGATCAGGTAGTTGCCTTCAGGAGGTCGTTGATCCAGATCATCGAGGCACGGAGGTGGAGGCCGGCGAGGTAGCTCTCGGGCG
>NZ_JBEPBF010000085.1:0-44837 GCF_040298985.1 Streptomyces sp. NPDC001093
CCCCGCCCGTGCGGGCGCCCCTGCCGGGCCGGCGGGGGCCGGCCCGCCCCCCACGGCTCACCGACTCAGTTCAGCGTGAGCGTCGCGGAGTCGTTGTGACTGTTCGGGTCGAAGACCGGTCGGTGGGAATGCGCCGGATCCGGGCCCCAGACCAGCTGGACGCCGCCCTTGGCATGCGTGGTCACTTCGTCGACCCGGAGGGTCAGGCTGAAGTCGGTGACCTGTCCCTTGGGCAGGACGATGCCTGACGTACCGCAGACGTAGGGACCGTGGGCCTGCGCCGTCGGGTTGTTCTCCTGCCATGGAGCACAGTTGGCCGAATGGCCGACGGCGGTCGTACCGGGCGGAAGCGTCACCCACACGGTGGGCACTCCCTCACCGCCGCTGCGGTCGTACAGGGTGGCCGGGCCGCCCGCGGACAGGTGGAAGGCGAAGGTCGCGTTCTTGCCCTGCCCGGCCTGCGCGCTCGCGCCGCTGACTCCGAAGTCGGCCGTGTTGTGGGCCTGCAGGGAGGTGATCCGGTAGTCGGTGACCTTGCCCGTCTGCGGCAGGGAGACGGAGCCGGCCGGGACCGAGGACTTCCGGCCCGCCTTGACCACCTTCAGCTTGAGCGTGGCCCCCTTGCCCCAGGTCCACTTGATGCCCTGTCCGGCCGGCCAGCCAGGCTGGCCGAGCGGCGCGGTCATCGTGTCGAGATACGTGTACAGCGCGGCGGAGTTCACGCGCAGGCGCACGGGTGCGTCCAGGGCGGCCGTCTCTCCGATGGTGATCGCGCCCTTGGGGTAGCACTCCGCGAAGTGGATCGTGCCGTTGTAGCCGTACTTGCAGTTGGCGTAGTGGTCGGCGAAGTCGAGGCCCGGTGAGGCGGCCAGGACCACCTGGACGCCCTTGGCGGGACGGTTGCCGACGTTGGTGAACCGGACCGGTTCGCTCACCGTGCTGCCGACCTTCAGGCCGGTGTGGGCGGTGAGTTCGTCGAGGCCGAAGGAGGGGCCTCCCACCTCGACCCCGCCGGTGCCGCCCACGATCTGTGCGTGCGCGGAGTGCCCGGTGACCTTGTACGTGCCCGTGGCACCGAGCGCGGCGCCCTTGAGCGGGGTCAGGGTCAGGCGGGTCTCGGCGCCCATGTGGGTGGTGGGAGAGGAGTCGGACTCGAACATCTCCGAGCACGTGGCGATCAGGCCCTTGGCCGTGCAGTTGTCCGAGAACGTCACCTTGGCGATCTTCGACAGGCCCCGGGCGTCCACGGTCAGGGTGGCGTCGTACGCCTGGAGGTTCCTGGCCTTGGTCTGGAAGTCGAAGGACACGTCGGCCGTGGCGGGCGCGGCCGGCAGCGCCACGGGCGCCGGGGTGTCCAGGGTGATCACCGGCCGGCCGGTGACGGCGCCGGCCGGGGCGGTGCCCAGCAGGCCGGCGGCGAGCCCGGCGGTGGATATGAGGACTGCGGCCCGCCCGGTGAGGGATCTTCGTCTCATCTACGTCCTTTGGTCTGAAGGAGTTTCACGACGACTGACTGAACGATCAGAGGGACCTTATCTCCTGTGTTACGCCCCTGTGACGCTGAACTGACAGTTCCAAGATCAGGCCCTGCCAAGCTCGGCTTCACCGAACGACCTGACCAGTCCTTATTCCTGGGGGAATTGAGACATGACCATGCGTACCCGCACCATGGCGGCCGCCATCGCCGTGGCCGCGGCCGTCACCGGCACGGCGCTGCTGGGCGCCTCCGGCGCCGCCTCGGCCGCCGCCGACGCCTCGCACGGGACCCTGACCATCAGCAACGGCACCAAGTACGTGCTGATCAACGGCCACAAGGTGGACTTCGGAGTGTCCGTCCGGGACCTCGCCTGGTCCCCGAACGGCGCCAAGGCGGCCTTTGTCGACGGCTCCGGCAACCTGGACGTCGCCAACCCCGACGGCAGCGGGCGTGTGGTCGTCGCCAAGAACCCCGGGAACCAGAACTGGTCCCACCCGACCTGGCAGGTGACCGCCAAGGACACCCGGTACAACATCCCCGCCAAGGACAACCTCATCTTCGCGGCGCGCGCGGGCGGTGTGTCCCGGCTGAAGTACATCTCCGCCAAGGCCGTCAACGGCACGCCGAAGACGCTGTCGCTGTACGGCGAGCCCGGTCCGGGCGGGGCGCTGCCGCAGACCGGCAACGTCTGGCCGAACGCGGCCGGCCACTACGGCACCTCGGTGTACGCCAACGACCACGACGGCGCGGTCTACATCCGGGACGACTACCTGCGCCAGCAGGGCGGCAAGGTCGCCCAGGGCTCCCAGCCGGCCCTGTCCCCGAACGAGGAGGAGGTCGTCTTCGTGCGCTCGGTCGCGGGCCACGACCACGTCCTCGTGGAGAACTTCGCGCACAGCGGGCACATCACGGACCTCACCCCGCACGCCACCACCGACTACACCGAGCCGGCCTGGTCCCCCGACGGCAGGACCCTCGCGGTGCGCACCCCGTCCGGCACCGTGACCCTGCCCGCCGACGGCACGGGTCGTCCGGCCAAGGTCACCTCGACGGTCGGCCTGGCGGCCTACCGCCCCTGAGGCCGGCCGACCCGACGGGCCGGGCGCGTCCGGGGTGCGAAGTGCGGGTCACTTCGCCATCCGGGCGAGCTCGGCCCGCAGTTCGTCCAGGTGCGCGTCGGCGGTGTCGTGCGGCAGGAACTCGACGACGTCGAGGAACCGGAAGAGCACCCGGCTGGCGGTGACGGCGTACTCGTACTCGGCGAACCCCACCACCGCGCCCATCGTGCCCCGCACGGCGCCGCGCACCACGTGGGAGGTCAAGTCGTCCGGCTCCGCCGCCGACATGCCGCGCCGGGCGTTGGGCCGGGCGAGATAGGGGCACACCATCGAGGCGTAGAGCATGCACGCACGGTGCCCCGGTCCTTCGAGGGTCGCCGCGAGATTGCGGTAGGGCCGCCCGGCGGCCAGCGCCTCCCCGATCGCCGCGCTCTCCGCGGCCCCCACCACACGCCACACCGGTCCCTGCGGCATGGCCTGGTTGCACACCGAGCAGAGACGCTTCTGCGCACAGGCGGCGCTGCGTTCGTAGTCGGTCAGCGCGAACTGGGGCTCCTCCCCCTCCCAGGGGGTGATCGCCGGCACCGGATACCCACGAACGTCACGGGGCCGTGCCTCGACCGCCGCCGGCATGGGAACACTCTCGAATCGCACATGTCATGACTACCAGGACCAACGGCTTCAGGCCAAGGCCGCACAAGTCGGCCGCTGCCGAACGGACGGCCGGGGAGGATCGGTGCATGAACGAGATCGTGCTGATGGCGGATCCAAGGGTCGCCGCCGTCCCCGTGACCGACTGCGGCGAACCGCTCGTCGACGTCCGGCTACGGGACTCCCTCGCCGTGGACGCGCGCCGGGCGGAACCGTCAGGGGCGTTCGCCCACCTGCGAGAAGGGGTCCTGATCCGGCTGCTCAGGGCCCAGCGACTCCTCCCGGACGGCCTGCGCCTGCTGTTCGTCGAGGGATACCGGCCGCCCTCGCTGCAGCGCCAGTACTTCGAGGGGTACGCCGGCACGCTGCGGGCCGCTCATCCCGACTGGTCGCCGGCGCGGGTGCGCGAGGCCGCGAGCCGGTATGTGTCGCCGCCGGAGATCGCGCCGCACAGCGCCGGCGCCGCGGTGGACCTCACGCTCGTCGACGCCGAGGGACGCGAACTCGACATGGGGACGCGGGTGGATGCCAACCCGGAAGAGAGTGACGGCGCTTGTTACACGGACGCCACCACGATCGGCCCCGAGGCGCGGGCCCACCGGCGGGTGCTCGGTGCGGCGCTGGGGGCTGTGGGCCTGGTCAACTACCCCACGGAATGGTGGCATTGGTCCTACGGCGACCGCTACTGGGCTCTCGCCACCGAAGCCGGCAGTGCGCTGTACGGGCCCAGGGAACTCGCATGAGCCGTGGTGCGGCCCGCCCCGACGGCCCGTGCCGGGCGGGTGATGGACCGGGCCGCGTGGACGCAGGCGATGACATGCTCTCCGCGCCCGGCCCTGTCTCGACGACTGGGCACGCGCCCCCCTTCGACCCCGAACTGGCCGCGGCACTGGCCGGTTCGGGAGTCGCGGCGAGGGAGCCGTACACCCCGGAGAACCTTGCGGCCCGGCAGGAGCGGGATGCTGCCACGCGCCCCAGGCCGACGGTCGGGGAGCTTCAGGCCGACGGCCGCTTCGAGGTGGAGGAGCTGCGGGTGCCGGGGCCGACCGGCGGCCCGGACGTCACGCTCGTGAGCGCACGGCCCGCCGGGATCGCCGGGCCGCTGCCCCTGCTGTACTACATGCACGGCGGCGGGATGATCTCGGGCAATGCGTGGTCCGTGCTGCCTCGGCTCCTTCGCGAGTGGTCCGCCGCCCTGGAGTTGGCCGTCGTCTCCGTCGAGTACCGGCTGGCACCCGAGGCGCGGTATCCCGCAGCGGTGGAGGACTGTTACGCGGGGCTCGTCTGGGTGGACGCGCACGCGGCGGAGCTCGGCATCGACGCCGGCCGTGTCGTGGTCGGGGGAAAGAGCGCCGGCGGCGGGCTCGCCGCGGCACTCGCCCTGCTCACCCGGGACCGGGGCGGGCCCGGACCGATCGGGCAGTTGCTCCTGTGCCCGATGCTCGACGACCGCAACCACACCTTTTCCAGCCATCAGATGGCCGGCATCGACACCTGGGACCGGACCTCCAACGCGACCGCGTGGCAGGCGGTGCTGGGCGACCGGTACGGCACCCCTGACGTGCCGCCGTACGCGGCTCCCGCCCGCGCGTCCGATCTGGCCGAGCTGCCGCCGGCCTATGTCGAGGTCGGGTCCGCGGAGACCATGCGGGACGAGGCCGTGGCCTACGCCCAGGCGCTCTGGCGGGCCGGAGGCCAGGCCGAACTGCACGTCTGGCCCGGAGCCTGTCACGGCTTCGACACCTTCGCGCCACGGGCGGCGCTCAGCCGGGACGCCCGCGAGGCCCGTACCCGCTGGCTGCGGCGCGTCCTCACGCGGACGCGATGACTCCGTAGGTGACCAGGCCGTAGGCGAGGTGCGGGATCGCGTCCGCGGTCCAGTCGGCGGGCGACCAGGTACGCGGGTCGCTGATGTCCAGGCCGGCGATCGGCACGTCGGCCAGCGTCATCGCCAGGGCTCCGGTCAGCACGGCGCCCAGCCAGGCGGGCGGCCGGAGACCGGCACGGTGGAGCAGTGACGCGAGGGCGCCCGTTCCGACGCCGACGGCGATGCCCGACAGCGCCCCCAGTCCGGAGAGCCGGTTGTCCCGGCCCTCCCCGTCGGGGACCGGGTGTCCCGCCCGCGTGGTGATCTTCTCCACGATCGCCTCGGGGGTGCTGCTCGAAGGCCGACCGCGCAGCGCCATGTCCAGGTAGCTCACGGCGTTCAACGCGGTGGTGCCGGCGGCCCCGGCGGCACAGCCGCGCGCGATGGTTCTGAACATGTCGCTCCGGGTCCCCGCCGTGGACGCGGGCCAAACGGCGCCGCCGTCGGGCGCGGGCCGGATCAGGCGGCACGGTCACGGTACGGCGGGACCCTGCCCGGGCTCCGGGCTGCCGCGTGCGATCCGTGTCAGGTCGGTCATCAGCGACTCGAGCCACGACACGGTCGCGTAGTACGCGCACGGCGCGCCGGGCGGCTCGGGCACGGACCCGGCCGGCCCCGGATCGAACAGCGTGAACCGCCCGGTCGGGGTGTCCGCTCCGGGATCCAGGGCCGCCGAGATCAGCAGCATCCGCCCGGCCACCCGGTCCCCCAGCCCGCTGACGGAATCGGCCACCACGGGGTCGAAGCCGGTCAGCGGCGGCTCCAGCAGCCGTTGGGAGCCCCACAGGGTGTGGTGGCCGGCCATCAGCGTGGCCTGCCAGTCCACGCTGCGCGGAGCGGGCCGGCGCGCCGCGCCGCCGAACGGGGTCGGCTCGCTCTGGAACTGCGCGTACGCGGACTCGGCGAGGACGACCGCGCTCTGCAACGACCGGTGTCCGGACCCCCCGGACGGCGCGGCCACCGCATCGCCGCCCGCCACCGAGGCGCCGGTCGCCACCACGATCTCGGCTGCCCTGCGCAGGAGTTCCGCCCCCGCGTGGCGCAGTTCGTCGTGGGCGCCGTGCGGCCAGGCCAGCAGTCCGAAGACCACGCCGATCGCACTGCCGACCAGCACGTCCAGCACCCTGGCCTCCGCCAGGCGCCAGGTCGGCGGGGAGAGCTGGGCGAAGACCAGGGCCACGAGCACGGTGAACAGGCCCTGGGCCCAGCCGACGCCCTTGACCGGCCCCACCGTGAAGGCGAACAGCATCCACACCGGCAGCATGACGGCGTAGACGGCGGTGTCGGTCCCGGCCAGGCTCAGCGTCCCGGCGGTGACGAGGGCTCCGGCCAGGGTGCCCGCGAGCGCGAGCCGGATGGTGTGCCAGGTCTCGTCCATGGTGGTCCGGGTCAGGGTGAGCGTCGCCAGCATGGCCCAGAATCCATGGGGGAGCGTGTCCACCCCGGCCACGAACCGGGCCGCGGTCAGGGCCAGGGCGATACGGACCGCGTTCTGGAAGAACACCGACCGGCGCCCGGCATGGCCGCGCAGCCGGTGCCACCACAGGAGGGGCGCCCAGGTCGTGGCGTACCAGAAACGGCCTTGCGCGGCCTGGATCCCGGTATGCCTTCCGCCTACGGCGAGATCGGCCGCCGTGGCCATGGTGAGCGCGGCGTCGGCGATCTCCAGCACGTCGGCCTGCCGGCGCAGTACGGCGGGCGTGAGGTCCGGCGCGCGAGCGGTTCCGGGCGCCGCGTCCCCGGCGGGAACCGGGTCCGCGGACACGGCCGACAGGTGCGCGCGTGCCGCGAGCAGGTCCTCGTACGGGGCCGACGGGGACGGCCCGCTCCCCAGGCGGTCCGCGGTCGCCGTGGCCAGCCGGGCGACGGACTGCAGTACGGCGGTCACCTCGGGACCCGGCTGCCCGCCCGGCGGGACGGGCAACTGTGCCAGACGGCTGAGGAGGGTACGCGTGGCCAGACAGGTGTGGGCGAGGGCGCGGTCGCGCACTCCCGGCCCGGCCGGGCGTTCCGCCTGCGGCACGGTCAGGGACCGCAGGGACCGGCCGGCCTCCCACAGCGCCCCGATGTCGGGGCCGGTGAGGGCGTACGGCGGTGCGGCGAGGAGGGCCGAGCCGTGCGCGGCCGTTCGCGCCGCGTGGGCGGCCCGGTCCCGGTACGACGGCGGGCTGGGCTCGGGAAAGATCAGCGCCTCGGCGGCGATGAAGAGGGCCAGTCCGGTGCTGGTCCCGATCAGGCGCTCGCCCAGCGTGCCGGGCGCGTACGGGGGGAACGACGGGAGGATGTACAGGAGTTGCAGGCCCGGCGCCGCACCTGCCGGGCGTGGACCGCCCACGGCGGCGAAGGCCAGCGCGAAGCCGACCGCCAGCATGCCGACGACGGCGGTCCAGGTCCGCACCGACAGAAAGGTGCCGACGACGACCAGCAGCCAGCACACCGGAAGCAGACGCGAAACCGTCGCGGCCCGCTGCCGGCCGGTGCCCGGGATCTTGGCGAGTCCGCCCAGTGCCACGGCCGCGAACAGGGCGTAGGTGGCGGCCACAGGGCGGTCGAGGCCGTAGCGGAAGAGGTAGAAACCGGCCGCCGCGACCAGCGTGACGCGTACCGCCCGGCGGCCCGAGGCGGCGTAGTCAGCCGGAGTCCGGCGGACGGGGACATCTCGGGCCCCTGCAACATCACCCACTGCTACAGAATCACCCACCGCCCCACGCCCGGCACGCCGCCGGCGGGCGCGGCGGGGAGCGCAGCGGGCGTGTCAGCCGAGGGTGAAGCGGACCGGCGTGCCCGGTGCGGCCTGTGCGGCGGCCGCCAGGGCGGACTCGGCGACGACGCCTATCACCGGGTAGCCGCCGGTGGTCGGGTGGTCGTGCAGGAACACCACCGGCCGCCCGTCCGGGGGCACCTGCACGGCGCCGAGGACCATGCCCTCGCTCGGCAGCTCGCCGGCCGACACGCGTTCCAGCGCCGGTCCTTCGGTGCGCAGGCCGATCCGGTTGCTGTGCTGCGACACCCGGTACGTCGCCGAGGTGAGGGTGCGCAGCGCGCCGCGCGTGAACCAGTCGGCGCGGGGGCCGAGCCGCAGCGGCAGGGCCAGTTCGGTCGGCGGGGCCGGCCACGGAGCGCTGTCGGGGAGCGCCGGTTGCCGCGCGGGGGCGCCCAGCGGGAGAACGTCCCCGTCGCGCACCGGCGCCGGGCCGAGGCCGGAGAGCAGGTCCGTCGAACGGCTGCCGAGGACGGGTTCGACGGCGATGCCGCCGGCCACGGCGACGTACGAGCGCACGCCCGCCGTCACCCCGCCCACGTCGAGTACGGCGCCCGCGGGCACCCGTACGGGCACGCCCCAGGCCACCGGCCGGCCGTCGACCGTCACCGGGCAGGGGGCGCCGCCGACCACGACGGTCACGCCACGGTCGGTGCGCAGGGCGCAGCCGGTCAGGGTGGTCTCCAGGACGGCGGCGCCGGGGGCGTTGCCGAGCAGCAGATTGGCCAGTCTCAGCGCGGCGGCGTCCAGGGCGCCGGAGCGGGGCACGCCCAGGTGGGCATGGCCCCGGCGGCCGCCGTCCTGGACCGTGGTGAGGGCGCCGGAGCGCACGACGGTGAGCTCGGCGGTCATGGCGTGCCTGCCTCCGCCACGAACCGCACGCGCGTTCCCGGCGTGAGAAGGGCCGGTTCCTCCCGGTCGAGGTCCCACAGCGGTGTCGGGTCCGGCATGGTCCCGATCAGCTGCCAGCCGCCGGGGGTGGCGCGCGGGTACACCGCGCTGTAGGGGCCGGCGAGCGCGACCGCTCCGGCCGGAACCCGGGTGCGCGGGGTGTCGCGGCGCGGCACGTGCAGCTCCGCGGGCAGGCCGGTGAGGTAGCCGAAGCCGGGAGCGAAGCCGCAGAAGGCGACGCGGAACGTGCAGGAGGAGTGCCGGACGGCGACCTCGTGCACGGAGACGCCCCACAGGGCGGCGACCCGGGCCAGGTCGGGTCCGTCGTAGCGCACGGGGATCTCCACGACTCCCCCGTGGTCGGCGGTCCGGGTCGGCACGTCCCAGTGGGAGATGTGGCGAGCCAGCTCCTCCGGGTGGGTGACGCCGTCCAGGAGCACGGTCCGCGCGCCCGGCACGATCTCCGCGACGGGCGGCAGGGTGCCCGCCGCACGCCGCCGCAGGAGTTCGGCGTGGAAGGCTCCGGTGTGCTCGGCGTCCGGCAGCTCGACGAGCACAGCGTGCCGCCCGGCGAGGCGCACCTGCAGAGAACGGCTCTCCGTCATGCGAACGCCCCGACCTCGATCCCGGCCGCCTCCAGCGCCGTGCGCACCCGCGCCGCGATCCGGGCGGCGCCCGGGGTGTCGCCGTGGACGCACAGGGAGCGGGCGGTCACCACGACCGTCGTACCGTCCACGGCCTCGACCGCACCGTCCACCGCGAAGGCCAGCGCGCGCCGGACCACCACGTCCTCGTCGGTCACGACGGCGTTCGTCTCGCGCCGCGACACGAGCGTGCCCGCGGGGGTGTAGGCGCGGTCCGCGAAGGCCTCCGGTACGGCGGTGAGGCCCGCCTCCCCGGCCGCGGCGAGCAGCTCCGACCCCGGCAGGCCGAGCACGGACAGAGCGCCGCCCGCCAGTTTCACGCCCTCGACCACGGCCGCGGCCTGCTCGGCGTCGTGCACGGTGCGGTTGTAGAGGGCGCCGTGCGGCTTGACGTACGCCACCTCGGCCCCGGCGGCCTGTGCGAAGACCCTCAGTGCCCCGATCTGGTAGGCCGTCTCGGCCGCCAGTTCGTCGGCGGGGACGTCCATGGCCCGGCGGCCGAAACCGGCCAGGTCGCGGTAGGACACCTGCGCGCCGATCCGGACGCCTCGTGCGGCAGCGAGGTCGCAGACGCGGCGCATGACCGCGGGGTCGCCCGCGTGGAAGCTGCAGGCGACGTTGGCGCTGGTCACGACGGAGAGCAGGGCGTCGTCGTCGGTGAGGGTCCAGCGGCCGAAGCCTTCACCGAGGTCTGCGTTGAGGTCGATCACGCTCAGAACCTAATCGATTGTTGAACGATCCGACAAGGGATGGATTTGCCGAACGCCCTCTTGTTCGATCGTTGAACGATCCCCTAGGGTCCCGGTCATCCCTCACGGATTCGGGCCCGGATCCGCGCCGCTCGGGCGTCCCGCCCCTCACGCCAAAGGCCACCGCATGATCGTTCTTCTCGGCGTCGTCGTGGTGATCCTCGGATTCGTCACGCGCCGCAATCCCGTCCTCGTGGTGGGCGTCGCCGGTGTCTTCACGGGGCTGATCGGCGGAATGAACCCGCTGGAGGTCCTCGCGGCCTTCGGCCGGTCCTTCGCCGACAGCCGCTCGGTCACCGTCTTCGCCGTCGTCCTGCCCGTGATCGGCCTCCTGGAGCGCTACGGCCTGCGCGAACAGGCGCGCAGGCTCATCGGCCGGCTCGGCGGCCTCAGCGCCGGCCGGTTCCTCACCGTCTACCTGCTGGTCCGCCAGATCACCGCGGCCTTCGGCCTCACCAGCATCGGCGGTCCGGCGCAGACGGTCCGGCCGCTCGTCGCGCCGATGGCCGAGGCCGCCGCCGAGCGCTCGACGGGCACGGCGCTGCCCGAGCGTCTGCGCGAGAAGGTGCGTTCCTACGCCGCGTCGGCCGACACCGTGGGCGTCTTCTTCGGCGAGGACTGCTTCATCGCGATCGGCTCCATCCTGCTGATCACCGGCTTCGTCAACTCGACGTACCACCAGAACCTCGAGCCGACCCAGCTGGCCCTGTGGGCGATCCCGGTCGCCGTCTGCGCCTTCCTCGTCCACGGCGCCCGCCTGCTGCTCCTGGACCGGCAGCTGCACCGGGAGCTGGCACACGCCGCCGCCGAACACGATCTGCCGCTGCCGAAGGAGACGAACAGGTGATCAAGGTCGAATGGCTCTACTGGCTGGTGGGCCTCGTCTTCGTCGTCATGGCCGTGCAGATGGCCGCCGACCGCAGCAACCCCAAGAGGTGGACGACGGCGGCTTTCTGGGGCCTGCTGGGGCTCGCCTTCCCCTACGGCACCGGCGTCGCGAACGCCACCGCGAAGAACGGCGGCTGGACCCTGCCGGCCGAACCGCTCGGCGTGGCGGTCCTCGTCCTGATCGTGCTCGCCGGGTTCAACTTCCTCGGCAAGGGCGTCCCCGTCACCAGCACCACCGAGGAACGCGAGGCGTCCGCGACCCGGCTCGGCAGCAGGATCTTCGTCCCCGCCCTGACGATCCCGCTCGTCGCCATCGTCTGCGCTTCGCTGCTCGACACGTCCGGCCTGTTCGAGACCGGCAAGGCCACCCTCCTCGGGCTCGGCGTCGGCTGCCTCGTCGCGCTGGTCGTCGGCATGCTGGTCACCGGCGAGCGGAAGCTGTCCGTGCCGCTCCATGCGGGGCGTTCCATGCTGGAGGCGATGGGATCCGCCCTGCTGCTGCCCCAGCTGCTCGCCGTACTCGGCTCGATCTTCGCGCTGGCCGGGGTCGGCACCCAGGTCGGCAGGATCGTGCACGACGTGCTGCCGGACAACTCCAAGTACCTCGCGGTCATCGCGTACTGCGTCGGCATGTTCCTGTTCACCGTGATCATGGGCAACGCGTTCGCCGCGTTCCCCGTGATGACCGCGGCGATCGGCTGGCCCGTCCTCATCGAGCAGATGCACGGCAATCCGCCGGCCGTCCTGGCGGTCGGCATGCTGGCCGGCTTCTCCGGCACGCTGTGCACCCCGATGGCCGCCAACTTCAACATCGTCCCGGCGACCCTGCTCGAACTGAAGGACCAGTACGGCCCCATCAAGGCCCAGATCCCCACCGCCCTGCCGCTCCTGGTCTGCTCCACCGTGATCATGGCGCTCTTCGCGTTCTGAGCGCCTCCGCCATCGCCTCCCGTGCAGGAAGTGCCATGACCCGCGTACTCATCACCGGCTTCGCCCCCTTCGACGGCCGGCAGGTCAACCCGTCCTGGCGGGCGGCCTTGCTCGTGGCCGCCGAGCCGCCCGCCGGACTCACCGTCACCGCCGCCGAACTCCCCTGTGTCTTCGGCACGTCCGTCGACACACTGCGCGACGCCATCCGCGCGTCCGCGCCCGACCTGATCCTGTGTCTGGGCCAGGCGGGCGGCCGTCCCGGCGTCACCGTCGAACGCGTCGCCATCAACGTCGACGACGCGCGCATCCCCGACAACGCGGGCAACCAGCCCGTCGACGAGCCCGTGGTCCCGGGCGGCCCCGCCGCGTACTTCTCCACCCTCCCCGTCAAGGCCTGCGTCGCCGCCGTGCGCGCGGCAGGTGTGCCGGCCGCGGTCTCCAACACGGCCGGCACGTTCGTCTGCAACCACGTCGCGTACGGCCTCGGCCACCTGATCGCCACCGAATTCCCGCACGCCCGCGGCGGTTTCGCGCATGTGCCCTGGGCGCCGGAGCAGGTCACCGACGGCACCGCCCCGGCCCTGGAGCCCGCCACGGTCGCCCGCGGACTGCGCGCCCTGCTGGCCACCGCCGCCGGCACCCCGGCGGAGCACGACCTGAAGGTCACCGGGGGAACCACCCACTGATACCGCTCACTGCCCACGGGGCCGCCCATCTCGGCGCATGCCGGGCGCATGGGGTCGGCGGGCGCCCGCTGGGCCAAGGCCCTGGAACCGCCCGAACCGCCGTCGGCTCGCTGCAGGCCGAGTGGCTGCCGAAGGCCACATACCGCTCCGGACGGAAGGGTCCGTACGCGCTTGGCGTCAGGCGCCTAAGCCCGCCTCGTGGCGGGCCTGCCCGCCGTGGAACGGGCGGACTTCACGACCGGCCACTGGCCGGCCACCTTCGCGGCACCGGCCCTCGACGCGGGGCCGGGTCCGGCCCCGGTCGGCGCGTCCCGCTAACGGCGGGCGGCGACTCGTTCCACGACGGGTCGCCACGACGGGAGGGGAGCCACCGCCAGGCCCACGACCTTGCCGGCGTCGTCGGCGCGACGCAGCGCGATCGCCGCCGGGAAGTCGGGGTCCGCCTCGAAGGCCACCGCTTCCGCCGGGGTCATGGGCCCGCCCTGACAGCCGAGCGTGCGGGCACTCTCCGGCGAGAGCGCCAACTGCGGGTCGGCGGCGGCCAGATAGCGTTTGGCCGGGATGTGCGCGGCGACCAGACGGGCGACCCGCGGCCCCAGCAGCCCCTCGACCGCGGCCGCGGCATGCCTGCCGTGTGCCGCTTCGTCAGCGGGCACGAGGTAGTGGCCGATGTCGTGGACGAGCCCGGCCACCTGCAGCTCCTCGTCGTGCGGGTGGCTCACGGCGAGCAGGGCGGCGACCTGGAGGCCGTGGTCCAGTATGTCCACCGGGTCGCCCGACCGGTCCGGGGTGTCCCAGACGTCCGCGCAGTCGGCCAGCAGAGCCATGAGCTCGTCCACGGACGGCAGGGGGTCGTACGTCATGGGCCCAGGCTGCCACGCCGAGACGTACGGCGGGTGTCGCCGGCGTGTACGGACCACTCCCCCGGGCCGAGTGGGCGGGAGTACGGCACTCAGCCGGTCAGAACGCCGTTCATGTCGCTGACCGGGACCGTGTCGCCGGGCCGGGGCGTCTTCACCGACACCGGTGCGCCGAGCCCGGACAGCGTCATCGTCACCTTCACCTGGACGGCGGCCAGGTTCAGTGTCATGCAGGTCTGCACGAGCCGCCCGCGGCCGTCGACCCACGCGTCGGCGAAGGCGGGCAGGTCGTCTCCGAGCATGGCCCGGGCCCTGTCCATCTTCGACCGCACGGCGCGGGCCATCCGGAGGGCGAGCGTCTTGTGGTCGAGCATCCCGCGGTAGTGCACGGCCCGCACACCGTTGACGGTCTCCTCGCCCTCACGGGAGACACGTTCCATCGCGGCTGTCTGCCGGAAGACATGCTCCGGGTCGTTGGCCGGGGCCCGGAGCGCGTAGTGCGCCTCGGGCTTCTCACGGGGCATCACCCCCCACGCGGCGGCATCTACGCCGGAGGCACCTTTGACGTAGACCTTGCCGTCCGCGAAGGTCTCGTCGATGTGCGAGACGGCGCCCTCGGGGAAATCGACGGCGAGGGAGCCCCGGCCGCCGGCGAAGTCGAACCCTCCGGTGACGGTGAGCGTGTACGTCTCTCCGCCGCCCGAGACCTCGATGCGCTCGTGCAGACGGGCGGTGGTCGCACCGGTCCTGGCGACGGCTGCGCGCACGGCGTCAGCGGGGCCCGCGGACGCCGAGCCGGCTCCCGGCTTCGCCTCACCGGTGCCCCCACCGCCGTGGTCACCGGTCGCGGCACAGCCCGCGCACAGCAACGCGGCGACAGCGGCCAAGGGCACAGCACAACGCATCGGCTCTCCGGAGGTCGTCCATGAGCACTGCGGCAGATGCGTCGTTCGACGCGTCCTGCGAGGCTCGGCACGGAGGGCGCAGCCGGGTGGTCTGGCCGGCGCGCCTCAGGGTGACTGGACAGTGATCTTACCGTGCAGTTGTCGGCGCGCTACGGGAATTCCCCGAGGGTGCACTGCCGTAGGGCCGGCCGCCTGGTCCGGCGGCCGGCCGGAAGGGTGCGGTCAGCCCAGTTCGGTGTCCAGCCAGTGCAGGACCTCCGGGGTCACGGGGTCGGTGATGTCGGCGAACTCCTCATGCGTGTTCAGGAACTTGGCCACGTACGGGCAGACCGGCACGATCCGCTTGCCGGACTCGCGTACGTCGGTGAGCGCCTCCTTGACCAGCCGGGAGGCCAGACCCTGTCCGGCGAAGGCCTCGTCGACCTCGGTGTGGAAGAAGACGCGCTGTTCACCGCGGTCGCGGTAGGCGGTCAGTCCGGCGCGCTTGCCGTCGACCAGGATCTCGTACCGGTACTTGGCGTCATTGCGCTCGACGGTCGGCGCGGCGGAGGGCTGGCTCATGGGATGCCTTTCGGATGGGGGTCGGTGCACGCGTGGGACGGGTCAGTGGCGCGGTGGATTCCTGCGCGGTGTGATGACGGCGTTCGGCAGGGCGGGGGCGAGGAGGCGGTGGCCCGGATATCCTTCGACGACGCCGAAGCGCTCTGTGGAGTTCTGCCAGTCCTCCCGGGCCTTGGCGATGTCCTCGTGGCTGCGCCCGACGAAATTCCACCACATGACGATCTCCTCCTCGAAGGGCGTTCCACCGAGCAGCACCGTGCGCGCGATGTCGTCCGTCTCGTTCGTCAGCGTCAACGCGTCGGCGCCCGGGGGGACATAGCCCAGCTCCGAAGGACCCACCAGGGTGTCCGCCACACGCACCTCGCCCTGGTCGACCAGGAGGCCGTGCTCGAAGGCGGGGTCCACGGCGAGCGACAGGGCCGCGCGCGGCTGGAGGACGATCTCGGCGCCGAGCAGGGGCGTGAAGGCCGGCACCGGAGAGCTGCGGCCGGCGAGGGAGCCCAGGAAGACCCTGATCTCCGCCTCGTCGCTCAGCACCGGCTCGGGTGCGTAGTGCTGGAAGTCCCGTTCGGTGTGGCGGTGTTCCTCCGGCAGCGCGACCCACAGCTGCACGCCGTGCAGGACGGTGGTCCGCGGGGTGGAGACCTCAGAGTGACTGATGCCGTACCCGCCCGTCATGAGGTTCAGCTCGCCCGGCCGTATGTGGGCGTGGTTGCCCATGCTGTCCCGGTGCTCGATCTCCCCGGTGAACAGCCAGCTCACCGTCTGCAGCCCGGTGTGGGGGTGCGGGGCGACGTCCATGCCGCCCGTCACCGAGACATCGTCGGGGCCGTAGTGGTCGGCGAAGCACCAGGCGCCGATCAGGGTCCGGGCACGCTGGGGCAGTGTGCGGCGCACGGTCATCGCCCGGGGACCGCCGAGGGGCACATCGCGCGGGGTCAGTACGTCGACCCGTGCCGCCCCGGTGGGCCGCTCGGCGTCCACTGCGCCACCGCACCGCAGCTCCGTGGGTTTCGTCTCGACGTTGCTCACCGTGGACCGCCTCCCGGACGAGTAGTTCTATATTCAACTATCATGCCATGATCGTAGACCGTCTGCGCGAGGTCTCCATCCCTGCCGAATCCCGGCCCGACCGGACGTCCGTACCGCTGAACAAACTACGCGTTCTGAGTCAAATCATCCGACACGGCCTCCGCAGACCGCATCGATCATCTCTGGCAGAGGTGACCGACATCCACCATCATCGCGATCAAGGGGGAAGCAGAGGGAGCGGCCCGGCGCTGGTACCCGTGAGAGCGGCGAGGGAGCTGCTCGATCGCCGCCAGGCATCCTGCCGAGCCGGTCTCACCGGCTCCCCGCCCCGAAGAAGGTCACCGTGTCCCAGTCCTGCGAAATCCGGACCTCGCTCCAAGGTGCGGCTGGTGGTCCGAGGCGACCTGGGCGTCTGCGTCATGCCCCGGTCCATCGCCGAGCGCTTCCCCGAGCTGGCGGCCTGTCGGTTCGCCCGGCACGCGCCGAGCTGGAAGGTGGTGGTGGTACGCCCGCACGGTGAACCGCCGGCGGCGGTCGCGGCGCTGCTGCGGCACATCACCTGGCGCCGGAGGTGAGGTCCGTACGCAGGACGACCCGCCGTCCGTGCAGCTCGCCCTTCTCCATCCGGGCGTGCACGTCGGCGGCCGCGCTGAGGGGGAGGACCTCGATGCCGCGCGGGCGCAGCGCACCCCGGCCGAGCAGGTCGTTGATGTACGCGGCGGCGCCCGCGAGTTCGTCGGATGTCGCGTGGGAGATCACGAACCCGACGACGGAACGGTCGTTCATGTACAGCGCTCCGGCGGGCAGCACGGGGCGGGTCCGGGCGCCGGCCAGCAGCACCACGCGGCCCCTGCGGGCGAGCAGGTCGACCGTGGTGTCGAGGTCGTTGACGCCTGCCGTGTCCAGGTACAGGTCGAGCCCCGACGGGGCCGCGCCGCGGATCTTCCCGGTCAGGTCCGGATCCCGGTAGTCGAACACCTCGGCCGCGCCCAGCTCCGCGCAGTACCGCACGTCGCGCGCGCCGGCCGTGGCGAGGACGCGGGCGCCGGCCCGCACCGCCATCGTCACGAGGGCACTGCCGACGTTGCCCGCGGCCCCGGCGACCAGCACGGTCTCCCCCACACGCAGCCGCCCGTGGACGAACAGGGCCAGATAGGCGGTCGCCGCCGGGTGGAACACGGCCACCGCCGCGTACGGATCGGCTCCCTCGGGCAGGTGGTACAGCCGGTCGGCGGCCACCACCGCCTGCTCCGCCGCCGCACCCTGTCTCCCGTCGTGCCCGAGGCTGTTGCACCACACCCGGTCCCCCGCGCGGAACCCGGTGACACCGGGGCCCGCCTCGGCGACCGTGCCGACCAGATCTCGGCCCACGACGAAGGGAAAGTCGATCTGCGTGGGGAAGAGCCCCGACCGCACGAACGTGTCCACCGGGTTGACCGTGGTGGCCAGGACGTCCACCAGTACGTCGGTGGGGCCGGGCCGGGGCGCGGCGATCTCGCCGTACCGGATGACGTCGGCGGAACCCAGCTCCTCGATGTACGCGGCGCGCATGGCATCACATGTTCCCGCCTCACGCCGGAAACCGCTCAGCAGGGCAGGAGGTCCCCCGGTCGGCAGCCGGCCCGGGTCGTCACCAGCGCACAGCCGTGAAATCGACGGGCCGGGGCCGCAGTTCGCGGGTCCGGACGGTCAGCCCTCGCAGTCGCCGGGCCATCTCGTCGGCGGGCAGGCGCCGGCGGTCGCCATGGCCCGGCAGCAGCCATTCGAAGCGCAGTCGGCCGGCGGTGCGCGCCAAGGAGGCGGCCAGCTCCCGGATGGAGTACCAGGTGACGCTCTCGGCCACCTCGAGGTCCTGGGTGGTTCGCGACCAGTAGAAGCTGTCGCCGCTGAAGCAGTACCGGTCGTCGGCGAGGAAGAGCACGCTGCCCCGGGTGTGGCCGGGCAGGGGGTGTGCGGTCACGCCGTCGGCGATCTCCACCGGGTCGGTGCCGCGCAGCACGCGGTCGGCGTCCGGGGCGGCGGCGAGGTCCCCCTCGTGGATCCACAGCCGCGCGCCGAAGCGGTCGGCGTAGCGGCGGCCGTGCGCGGCGTGGTCGCGATGGGTGAGCAGTACGTCGGTGACGGGGCCGAGCCTCTCGTAGCGCACCGCCAGCGCGGTGCTCCAGCGCGGGGTGTCCACCATCATCGCGGTGCCGTCGGGGCGGCGTAACAGGTAGGAGTTGGCTCCCGCGGTGTGTGTGGAGTTGTGTCCGCACAGGTGGACGGTGTCGTCCAGCGCCATCGGGAAGGGGTCCAGTGCCGCGTCCAGCCGCCCTCCCGGGGGACGGATCGAGCGGGTGGGGCAGGCATGCGCGGCGGCGTGGAGCCGGCGCGCCTCGGTCCGGTCCCGCGGCTGCCGCAGCACGGCCGAGCGTCCGGCGACCTCACCGATCAGGCCGGGCGCGAGCTGCCGCGCGACATCGCAGTTGGTGCACCGCTCGTCCACATACCAGCCGTCCTCGAACCGTCCTGCGCTCATGGCCCGTTCCCTCCGCGTCGTGTCCGTCGGCCGATGTCTCAGCCTCCAGGGGTATCCGACGCCGAGCGCACAATGGAAGGGGGCCTGGATCTTGTGGTTGCGGCATGGCACTGCTCTGAGCGGATGGTGCGAATCCCTCGACCGGGAGCCGTCGTAGCCGACACCGTGCCTGCCGTATCGGCGAGGTCAACGCCTCGGCTCCGCGCTCTCCACGCCGAGTGCCCAGGCCCCGTAGGCCGTGCCGGTGGTCTCGAAGGAGAAGATCACATGGGACGCGGCGGTGTTGACGTCCCGCCAGAACCGCTGGACCGGGTCGGACTCGAAATGGCCCGTCGTCCCGGTGCCGCGGAAGAGCCGTTCGACGGCCGACACCGACAACTCGACCGCCAGCGCGAGGTCCCGCGGTCCGCGGACCGCCGCCTCGCCCTCCTTGGTCTCCTCGATGCCGTCGGCGACCCGAGCGGCCCGCTGGACGAGGAGTTCCGCGGCGTCCACCTCCGCGGCCGAGCGCGCCAGCTCGATCTGCACCGACGGCTTCTCACGCAGCGGGGCGCCCCGCCGGTCGACCCGCCGGAGGTTCTGCTCGGCCGCGGCCCGCACCGCGCCCCGGGCGGCACCCACGACGGGCACGGCGAGCGGCAGCCCGTTCACCGCGTTCACCGGGACCGTGTGGCAGCGGGCCTCCGAAGCCGTCGCACGCCCCGCGTTGATGTCGAACCTCGACAGGGTCAGATGCCCGGGTACGAAGACGTCGTCCAGGACCATGGTGTCGCTGCCGGTTCCTCGCATTCCCAGCGTGAACCAGGTGTCCTTCACGGTGATGTCCGCCTGTGGCACCGCGAAGAACCGCACCTCGCCCCGGCCGTCGGGGCCCACGTCGCCGGGTACGGCGGAGCAGGCGAAGACCCAGTCGGCGAAGCGCACTCCGCTGATGTACTTCCATTCACCGCTGAGCCGCCAGCCACCGGAGACGGGCTCGGCCTTCCCGGCCGGCATGAGCGCGCCCGCCATGAGGGCGTCCGGCCCGTCACCCCAGATCACCGCCTGCCCCTCCAGGGGCAGGTACGCGCCGTACCGGGCCGCGTGGGCGGACAGCGAGGCGGCCCAGGCGGCCGAGGCGCAGCCCTCGCCGACCAGGGCCACCGCCGAGGCCATGTCCACGAACCGGCCTTCCGTGCCGCCGAAGGCCGCGGGGACGAAGTGCCGGGCGAACCCGGCCGCCCGCACCGCCTCGACCACCTCGGGCGCAAGGCACCGGGCAGCCTCCGTCTCGTCGCTGCATCGCGCCGCGATCTGCGCCACACGCGGAGCACCGGCGACGACCGCCGCCACGCTCGGCCTCTCGGCAAGGATCGTCGCTGTGCTGTCGCTGAGCATGTGTTCGCCACCTCCGTCGGGATGGCCGCAGTCTCTCCGGCGGAGCCCGTGACAGGCCGCACCCGAGCCGGGACCGGCCCGTCAATCACCCGACCGGCTTCGCTCCGCCCCACCGACGGCACCGCCTGGGGAACCCGGACTCCCCCCACCGGCGAGCGGGAAGGGGCGAGACCTTCCTCCGTCCTCCCGGCCTGAGACCACCCGAAAACCTACAATGACGACATCACCCGTGTCCGTCGGCCGTCCCGGATCCGGCCGCGGTGGACGGCAGGGGTGCGGCTCGCCGTGATGGCCTGCGACGACAGCGGGAGGCCGCCGTGCAACTGGAAGAGTTCCTGGCCCAGGTCCGCGACCGGGGCGAGTACCGCAGCCGTGAGGAGACCGAGCACGTCTGCGAGGCGGTCCTGTGGGTGCTGGCGACCCGGATCGCCCCGGAAGAAGCCGACGAACTGGCGGATCGGTTGCCCGCGCCGCTGGACGAGGTCCTGCATCTGGACCGAGGGCGTCCCGAGACGTTCGACTGTGACGAGTTCCTCCGGCGGGTGTCCGTGCAGACCGGCGCACGGCCCCGTACGGCCGAGTGGGACGCGGACGCCGTACTGTCCACGGTGGCCGACGCGGTGCCCGACCGGCAGATCGACCACCTGCTGTCCGGGCTGCCGGCCCGCTACGCCGAGTTCTTCGGCAGGCCGAATGCGAGCTGACGGAGAAGCCGTGGCGGCGGGCTACTTCGCGGAGCGGACCGCCTCGCGCGGGGGCTGCCGGCGCGAGCGGTCACTTCTCCTGCTGCACGGTCTCCCCGGTCAGCCGGTCGTGCCGGTCAGTCGGTCGTCGCACCACTGCCTGGCCACCTGGGCGACCTCTTCCAGCGCTCCGGGTTCTCCGAACAAGTGGGTCGCACCCGGAACGATGTGCAGGGCGTTCGGGGCCCGCAGGTACCTGGCCGCCTCCTCGTTCAGCTCCTGGACCTGCTGGTCCTGGCCGCCGACGATGAGCAGCACCGGGGCCTGTACCCGTCCCAGGGCGTCGCCCGCCAGATCGGGCCGGCCGCCTCGCGAGACCACGGTCAGGACCCGGTCGGGGCGCTCGGCCGCGGCCACCAGCGCCGCGGCGGCTCCCGTGCTGGCGCCGAACAGGACGACCGGGAGGCCACGGGTGTCGGGCTGAGTGTCCATCCAGTCGATCGCGGCCACGAGCCGTCGGCCCAGGAGCGGAATGTCGAAGCGGTGCTCGCCGGTCAGCGCGTCGTGCCGCTCCTCCCGTTCGCTCAGCAGGTCCATCAGCAGCGTGCCGAACCCGGCGGTGCGCAGTTCGGCGGCCACCATCCGGTTGCGCGGACTGTGCCGGGAACTGCCGCTGCCGTGCGCGAAGAGCACCACGGCCCGCGCCGCCGTCGGGACCACGAGGTCACCGGAGAGCGTGGCGTCGCTGGTGGGCACCAGAACCATGTCGGAGATCATCGGCATCACTTCTTCCACGCCTGCCGAACCAGCGGATCACAAAGACCTGCCATACCCCCGCGTACCCACCATATCTGCGCGAAAAGCTCCCTGCCGGGTCGGCCGTCCTCCCCGGCCGTCAGGGGTGAGGTAACTTCGGCGCATTCGGCACTTCACGGCATCGTTCCTGGTGAGGCGATGAGCGGCTGGTGGTCATCCCTGGAGGAACGGACCCGCCGGGAGATCGACACGGAGGTGCCGCACGACCGCCTGCTCACGGCCGTCATGGCCGCCTGGGACGCGCTGCGCCCGCTCGGGGCCGGCTTGTGCGAGGCGGAGGAGGTCGTCCGCGCGCTACGACGCCCTCGGCGACCGCGTGCGACGCAGGCCGCCCGATGCGCCGGACGTCTCCGTACTGGCGGCCCGCGCCGCCGCGCACCCGGGCCGGGTGGCCGCGATGGAGGCGGTCCGGGACGGCGACACCGTCCATGACTGGTTCGTGCGCCTGGTCGCGGTCCTGGAGGATCCGGACGGGGAAGGACATCCGGCGACCGTCCACCAGCGCACCGGCGTGCCCCGGCCGGCCACTGCCGCCACCGAGGCACGACAGGCCCTGGCCGACCATCTGGGTCACTTGACCACGACGGACCGGCCGACACGCTTGATGCACCCTACACGTATATGCATAATGACCTTATGCATAAGCAGGTTATGGACTCTGCCGGCCCGGCGGACGCGTCGGCCGGGCACCTGATGCTCGCCGTGGAGGACATCGTCCGGTACGTGCGCCGGAGCGCCACGACCGGCGGCCTGAGCACCGCGGCCTCGTCCGCGCTCGGCCGGCTGGGGCGCGAAGGACCCCAGCGGCTGACCGAACTGGCCCGCGCCGAGAACGCCACCCAGCCCAACATGACCCAGCTCGTCACCCGCCTGGAACGCGCGGGGCTGGTACGCCGCACCGCCGACCGCACCGACGGCCGCGGGGTGCTGGTGGAGGCGACCGACACCGGCCTGGAGGTGTTCCGGCAACGGCGGGCCGAGCGCGCCGACGCCCTGGCGGAGCTCATGGAAGAGCTGACGGGGCCGGAGCGGCACGCCGTGGCGATCGCGCTGCCCGCGCTGGCCCGCGTGATCCAGGACCGCCAGACACGTACCTGAACCTGCCCGTCCCCCTCGCAACCTCCCTGGAGAGAACCGGAGATGAAGCCGTCATGAGCGCACCGCAAGGAAGCACCGCCAGCCCGTTCCGGCAGCCCAAGGCCGTGTGGGCCGTGGCGTTCGCCTGCGTGATCTCGTTCATGGGCATCGGCCTGGTCGACCCGATCCTGCCCGCCCTGGCCAAGAGCCTGCACGCCTCGCCCAGCCAGGTCTCGCTGCTGTTCAGCAGCTATCTGATCGTCACCGCGGTGGCGATGCTGGTCGTCGGCTGGTTCTCCAGCCGGTTCGGCGCCAAGCGCACCCTGGTCATCGGCCTCGCCGTCATCGTGGTCTTCGCCGCGCTGGCAGGCTCCTCGGGCTCCATCAACGGCATCGTCGGCTTCCGCGCCGGCTGGGGTCTGGGCAACGCCCTCTTCATCGCCACCTCGCTCGCGGTGATCGTCGCCTCGGCCAGCGGCGGCTTCGGGGGCGCGATCATCCTCTACGAGACCGCACTCGGCCTCGGTATCGCCGTAGGGCCGCTGCTGGGCGGCGAGTTGGGCGCCATCAGCTGGCGCGGCCCGTTCTTCGGCGTCGCCGTCCTCATGTCCATAGCCCTCGTCGCGACCCTCGCCTTCGTACCGTCGCTGCCCAAGCCCGCCCGGCCCACCTCCCCCGTCGCGCCGCTCAGGGCGTTGCGCCACCGCGGTCTGCTGACCATGGGCATCATGGCCCTGCTCTACAACTGGGGCTTCTTCACCATGCTCGGCTACGCCCCCTATCCGATGAAGCTCGGCGCCCACGAGCTGGGTCTGGTCTTCACCGCCTGGGGCCTGCTGGTGGCCCTGTTCAGCGTGTTCGTCGCCCCGCGCCTGCAGGCCCGCTTCGGCACCGCTCCGGTGCTCTACGCCAACCTCGTCGGCCTCGCCGCCGTGATGGCCGTCATCGCCGCCGGCGTACAGACACCGGCCGTGGTCATCGTCGCGGTCATCGTCAGCGGTGCCTTCATCGGCATCAACAACACCCTCACCACACAGGCCGTCATGCTCGTCTCACCGGTGGAGCGCCCGGTGGCCTCCTCCGCGTACGGCTTCCTGCGCTTCATCGGCGGCGGCCTGGCACCGTACGTCGCCGGAAGGCTCGCCGACGCAACCGACCTGAGCGTGCCCTTCTACCTCGGCGCCGCCACCTTCGTCCTGGCCGTCCCCGTCCTGGCCGGCGGGCACGGCCTGCTGCGCCGGGCCGAGACCGACACCGGTGAGGCCGAAGCGGCGGTGCCTTCGCTCACGCCCGTCGGCGCCCCGGCCGCCACGGACACACCGCCGGTCATCGTCGCCGTGGGCGCGCACGACCGGGCCGCCGCCATCGTCGACGCAGCGGCCCGCCTCGCACGCGACACCGGCAGCCCGCTGGAGGTCGTCCACGTCCAGCAGACGGCGGTGGTCGAGGAGCAGGCCGTCGAGACCGAGACGGCCGAACAGGCCCGGGCCGCCGTGGTCGCCCACCTGGACCGTCTCGCGGAGCATGGCGTCGCCGCCACCGGTCAGGTCCTCGGCAGCGTGGGCGATCACGCGGCCGCCGGCCGTGCGCTGGCCCGGCACGCGGCACGCGTGGGCGCCCGCGCGGTCGCCGTCGGCCGCTCCCCGCGTGGTCCGCTCGCCCAGTTCGCCGACGGCAGTCTCACCTCCGCGCTCACCCACAGCGCCCCCTGCACGGTCGTCCTGGTCGACGCCGACGACAGCCGTCGGCACCTGACACCGGCCACCCTGGCGGAGCTGCGCGACACCGCGGCCTGAGGCTCACCGAATCAGTTTCCTTCGAGGCGAAGGTGCCGCACAGCGCCGGTCCGGACGCACGAGGAATGTGCTCGCCGTTCCTCGCCGGCCCCGGCCGTGAACAGTACGGCGGTCCCCTGCTCACAGTGCTCCGTAGGCGGCCGGTCGGCGTGGCCGGACGCGTGCCGGATTGCGCTCGTGTTTCCGGCCGTTCATGGTCGGAGGGTGAGCATGTCACCCGCGCTGCGGCCGCCCGACAGCCCTCGCGAGACCGGCCGCGGTCGGGTGCAGGGTGCCCCGGGCGTTCTCCGGGCCCTCGCCGTCTTCGGAGCCGTCCGGCTCGCCGGGGTCGTCCTGCTGATCGTGGCCGACGCAGTGGCCGGCCGCCCGTTCGGCAAGAGCCTGGTCCATACGTGGGACTCCGTCTGGTACCTGCACATCGCCGAGCACGGCTACGGGACCCAGCTGCGCATCACCAGCACTGGCGCGGTCCAGACCGACTGGGCGTTCTTTCCGCTGTATCCGGCGCTCATCCGCGCCCTGCGCGGCTTGCTCCCCCTGACCGCCGGGCAGGCCGGGCTGCTGGTCGCCTGGGGTTCCGCGGTGCTCGCCGTGTACGGCATCTACATGATCGGCCATCACCTCCACGGGCGGACGGTCGCCACCGCCGTCGTCGCCCTGTGGGCCGTACTGCCGCAATCGGTGGCCCTCACCCTCGCCTACACCGAACCGCTGTTCACCGCGTGTGCCGCCTGGTCCCTGTACGCCGTGCTGCGCCGCCGCTGGCTGGCCGCGGGCTCTCTGGCGCTGCTGGCGGGCCTCGCGCGGCCGAACGGGGTCGCGGTCGCCGCGGCCGTCGCCGCCGCGGCCGCGCACGAGGTCGTACGACAGCGCGGGCACGCCACCCCGGGACTCCTGGCCGGCGCGGCCCTCGGTCCACTGGGCTGGGCGGGTTATGTGCTGTGGGTGGGACGGCAGACCGGTGACCTGTGGCACGGGTACCTGCAGGTGCAGAGTGCCTGGAACTCCCGCCTGGACCTCGCGGTCGGGCCCCTGCGGTTTCTGGAGTCGATGCCGATGCGGGGCAGTTGGGTGACCTATCCCGTGTCCGTGGTCCTCGTCGTGGCCGGAATCGTGTCGTTCTGCGTGCTGTGTCTGGAGCGCGCCCCGCTGCCGTTGGTGGTCTTCGTGGGCGTGCTGCTGCTGTTGGCGCTCGCGGTGTCCGGACCCTTCTCCTCCAAGCCGCGCTTCCTCCTTCCGGCGTTCCCCCTCCTCATCCCGCCGGCCCGCGCCCTCGTACGGGCGTGGCGCGCAAGCCCGTCGGCCCGGTTCCGCCTGGTGTGCGCAGGCCTCACGGCCGTGTCCCTGCTCTACGGCACCTACCTGGCGGCCCTCGCCAGCCAGCCGCTGTGAGCCACCGGCGCACACACACCAGGCAGGGGTCGCGCCCGTACGCCACCTGGCCCAGGCGCTCGCCGCCCGACGGGCGAGGACCGGTCCGTCCGGGCGCCGGTCAGTCCAGCGCCTCGGTCTCGCACAACGCCTGCAGTGTCCAGCGGTTGAGCGTCTCGCTGCCGGCGTCGTAGGTGAGCCAGGTTCCGTCGCCCAGCGGGCGCGCGTAGGTGTCGGCGGGGCCCTCGGGATAGGTCACCGTGCCGCGTATCTCCAAGGTGGGGGTGTCGAGGATCCAGTGGCTGGGGGATTTGCCGTCCTCGGCGGAGTCGAGGGTCGACGCGATGACGGTATCGGCGTCCACGAAGCCGCAGGTGTAGTCCCAGTGGAGGGGATGCTCGTCGTCGTCCGACGCGGCCGGTCTCTCGGCGAGCACGGTGCCGTCCAGGGCGTGCAGCCGTATGTCGGCGCCGTAGTGCTGGACCGTCAGGAAGCCCGCGTGCCCGGGGTGGACGTCCATCAGGATGCGGTCCATGGTCTCGTTCAGGTCCCAGCCGGTCAGCTCCCTGCCGTCCCATCGCGCCCAGTGCAGCAGGATGCCGTCCTGGCCCATGCCGATGCACAGGCCCACATGGACGCCGTCCGGATGGGAGAGCTGGTGCGAACCGGCGGCGGCGCTCTCCAGTGGCATCGCCGCCAGCTCGCGTCCGTCACGGGCGTCCAGGACGACCCAGCGCTCCTCCCATTCGCCCTCCTCCGGCTCTGCCACGATGTGCGCCCACACCAGGCTGCCGTCGTCCGAGATCCGGCAGGAGCCGTGCTCGAGCCCCCGGCACACCTCCTGCTCGTCCCCGGTGTGCGGGTGGCCTGTCTCCGGTCCCCAGCAGCCGTGCCGGTACTCCCACAGGGTCTCACCGCCCGGGCCCACGGCCCGTGCCGCGCGCTGCCCCGAGAACACCGCGAACGTGCCGTCGGGACTCACCGAGTGGACACCGCTGTCCCAACCCGGCCAGGGCAGCGGGAAGACGGCGCTGGGCGCGCGCTCTCCGGCGAACACCTCGTCCAGGTCGTACACCTCCAGCTCATGGCCGCTCCGGAGGAGGGCACGGCGTGAGTCGGTCCCGCGGCTCTCGAAGGCGAAGCCGTTGACCAGGGCCTGCCCGCCGGGCAGGCGGACCGAGTCGCGAAGGTGTGCAGTGATCGGCATGGGTCCGAAGGTAGCGGAGCCCACTGACACCGGGCCGGGGCCGGCCGGCTCACTCGGGGGTCGTGGCCTCGGGTCGGCGTGCCTGACGGCGCCACAGGGAGGGGGTGGTGCCGTGGCGGCGTTTGAAGGCGACGCTGAAGGCGAACGGGTCCTCGTAGCCGACCTGGTGGGCCACGGCCGCGACGGTCGCCTCGGTGTCCCTCTGGTCGAGCCCGACCTACGGACCGACGTCGACCATGAGGCGCGGACCCCCCGGCTCGTCGCCGAAGCGGTGGACACCGGCGTACGACGGCTGGTGCTGCTGTCGGCGTACGGCGTGGGCGAGGCCGACGACACCCACCCCCTCAAGGGCGCCGAACGGGCCGTGCGGCGCTCGGGCGTCGAAGGGACGATCCTGCGGCCCGACTGGTTCTCGCAGAACTTCAGCGAGGGTCCCTGGCTCCAGGGGATCCGGACGGCGACCCTGTCCCTGCCGACCGGCGACGGCCGCACGCCTTTCGTGGACGCCGGGGACGTCGCCGAGGTCGCCGCATCCGCGCTGACCGAGGACCGGCACGGCGGCCGGACGTACCAGCTGACCGGTCCTCGGGCGATCGGCTTCGGCGAGGCGGCCGACCTCATCGGCAGGGCCACCGGACGTGTCGTCCGCCATGTCGACGTCGATCCCGGTGTGTTCACCGAGCGGCAGATCTCCTCCGGTGTTCCGGCCGACGTCGCGCGCCTGCTCACCGGCCTGCTCGTGACCGTCCGTTCCGGCCGGGGCGCCACGGTCGCCGACGCCGTGGAACGAGCCCTCGGCCGGCCGCCGAGGCCGTTCGCGGACTACGTCGCCGAGACCGCCGCCGGTCACTGGAGCTGACCCGACCGCACCACGGCCCCGGCTGCTCAGGGCCTGGTGCCGTCGGCCGTCAGGACGGCGAGGAGCCTGCGCGCCCGCTCGCGGAAGGCCTCGTCCTCGCGGATGATCCGGCCTTCCACGCCCGAGCGGATGACCCGCGCGTCGCCGTCGGCGAGAACCGCCAGCCGGGCCAGGTGACGTGGGGCCAGAGATGCGGAGCCGAGGGACTGCAGGGCATCCAGGGCTCCCGTCGGGTCGGCTTCCTGCTCGACGGCGTCCAGGACCGCCGTGGCGAGCCCGGTGCGCGGCGGTGGCGCGGGCTCCGCCACCGCCGCGAGGGCGAGCACCGCGGCCGGTACCTGCTCCGGGTCGCCGAGCAGGGCCTCGAGCCGGGCGGTCAGCGGACGTCCGGCCGGGCCCAGCAGTGCCGTCGCCCGGGCGGCCCGCACCGCGGACCAGCGGGCCCAGGGGCTCTGTGCCGCCCGGGCGAACACCGAATCCAGGGCCTCGACGACCGTGGGGGCGTCACCCGTGATGCGCCACAGCGCTTCGGCGAGCGAGGTGTCGGCGTCCAGTGCGGGGGTGACGGTGCTGCCCTTCCCTGCGGCAAGTGCCGCCTGCAGTACGGGAACCAGGGATCCGGCCCGGGGCCCGAGGGCGCCCGCTGTTCCGGCGGCTTCTTGCAGGTCGCGCGAGTCGCGTCGAAGCTCACGGGCGAGGCACGCCAGCAGCGGCTCCGGCTCGCCGACGAGGTCGTACAGCGCCTTCGCCGCCCGCAGCGAGCCTCGTTCGGCGGTGGCCCGCAGTGCGGTGGCTGCCCGTTGCCGTTCGCCGGGGCCGCAGTCGCGCGCGAGGGGGATGATGGCGGTGGCGGCCTGTCCGGGGAAGTGCGGCAGCAGCGCGTACAGTTCGGGCAGCGCCGAGGCGGCCCGAGCGCCCCAGCCGGCCAGCAGCTTCGTCAGCTGCCCCGGCTCGTTGCCGCTCAGGCTTCCGGGGCGGGAGAGGCGGCGGCGTACCGCCTCGAGGAGTTCGGTGTCGTAGGGGAGGACGACGTCCACGGGGCTCAGGAAGCCCGCGGCGGCGTCCAGGGCCCGTGGGCGCCGGCCGAGGCCGCGGGCCAGCAGCGGTACGGCTTGGGCGGGAGCCACCAGCACGAGCGCGGCCAGGGCCCGGTCGGCGTGGTCGTCCGCCCGGTCCGGGCTGCGGCCGGCGAGCGGCGCCAGGACGGACGCGGCCGGCGCTGCGGCGGTGCCCAGGCGGCCCAGGAGCGATGCCGCCGCCACCACGCCCTCCTCCTCGGTGGTCGCCTCGATCAGCCCGGCCAGCAGCCGCCGCGGGGCGCTGCGCGAGAGCATGCAGGCGCGGTCGGCCGCCCACAGCGCCTCGGCACGGACCTCCGCCCGACCGTCCCGAAGAGCGGCGTCCAGCAGCGCGAACACCGCCTCCCGGTCCGTCTCGCGGTCCCGGCCGAGCAGCGCCTCCACCACGGCGGCCAGGGGCTCGGCGCGGTCGAGGTCGAAGCCGTCCGAGACCAGTTCGTCAGCGGGCAGGAGGGACAGCAGCGTCGAGTGGTGCTGCCCGGTCCAGGGCAGGTTCGCGTCGAGACAGGCGAACACGGCGGCGAGCCGCAGCTCCGGCGGCTGGGAGGGCTCCAGGACCGTGGCGGCCGCTTCGGCACCGGCGCGGGCATCCAGCCGGGACATCGCGGCCAGGATCGCCGACCGCACCGACGGCTCGGACTCCTCGTCCCAGCGTCCCCGCAGTGCGGGAAGGACGGTGGCGGTGGCGCGGGTGTGGGACACGGCCCAAGCCGCGGCCCGGCGGACCTCCGGCTCGGCGGCATCGAGCAAGGGCAGCAGCAGGGCGAGCTGTTCGGTCACGGCGGCCCGGACCGTGCCCTGCGGCACGCCGTGCTCGTCCTCGCTCTCGGCCATACCCCCGAGCAGCGTCAGCAGGTCCGCCGTCCGATGGCCCGAGGCCGCGATCCTGGCCAGAAACGGCGCGATGTGTGCGCTGGCGGCGTAGACCGTGCCCTGGTGCAGCACACTCCCGTACAGCTCCGACAGCGCTGCGGCCGCCGCGTCGTCGTCCGGCCCGGTCAGTGCCCGCAGCAGATCGGGAAGGTCCTCCGCGGTGCCGTAGGCGTGGGAGAAGTCCGGCCAGGGCTGGGCGTCGAGGCCGTCGAGGGGGTGTGCGCGTTCCATGCGGGGCATCCTGCCAGTCGGCGCAGACTCCGGGGCAGCGCGGTCATGTCGTCCCGGCCGTCGTCCGGACGGCTCACGGGTGTGAGCAGCTCGGTGGGCCGGGGTCAGCCCTCGATGTCCAGGGCCGTCCCGTACAGCCGGTCCACCCGCAGCCGGATCACGACCCTGCGCTCGGCCACCTGCTGTGCGAGGAAGGCGTCTTCGTGCTCGGGCCTGGCGGTCGGCGGGAGCATCGCGAGGAGTTCCCGCCCGACCGCGTCACCGGGCACCGTGGTGGTCTCGGAGACCTCGGCGGATCCCTCGGCGACGGCGAACGACCACACGTCGCCGCCCTGCACATGCAGCGCCGCCCGCGGATCGCGCCGCAGTTGCTTCGCCTTCGCGCGGTCGGCCGTCGTGGACAGCCGCACGACGCGGGACTGGGGGTCCCAGGCGTAGAGCATGGTGGTGAGGTGGGGGTGACCACTTCGCTTGACCGTGGCAAGGGTGCCGAACTGCTGCTTGGCGAGCAGATCGGAGAGGGCTTCGTCGGACAGGGGCCGAGGTGCGGGTCCTTGAGTCATGCGGTGATCAACTCCCGTCCGCACGAGGGTATTCCGGGTGCCATGCCCCCACCTGGCGCCCTCAGTTCGTGTACCGCTCCGGCCGGTCCACGCGCACGGCTCGCCCGGGTCGCCGTATCACCGCTGCTGGAGCGGATCGACGACCCGGACGCCGCTGCCGTGCACGACCATGCGGCCGCGCGCCGGATCACCGTGTGGCCGAGCGCGGGCGGCCGAGCGGAGGGGCGGGGCTCAGCCCTCGGTGGGCCGGTACGGGCGGGGTACGAAGACCAGGGCGTCGCCCACGGACCGCTCGGTGGGCCCGCTGGGGTGGTTCACCAGGGTGCCCTCGACGGACATGGTGGTCGAGCCGCCGCCGTCCAGGTTGACGGCGTCGGCCAGGCCCAGGGCGTTGGCGACCGCCGCCGTCTCGTCCATCGTGGTGCCGACACTGGTCGTCATGCGGCCGTCGATGGTCGCCAGGACGACCTTGCCCTGGCGGGTCGTACCGGCGATCGTGCGCGGGTTGCGGTCGAAGAAGCTGCCCGAGCCGGCCGGCACCACGATCCGGCCGTGCGCGGTGAGGCGATAGCGGCCGTTCACGCCGAACAGCCCCGGGCGGGCGGGAAGCCGGCGGCCCTGCTCGTCCGTGAGCACGGATTCGGTGCGCAGGCAGCCCCCGTCGGCGGTGTGCAGCAGGGCCGCCGCGTCGGCCCCTGTGGCCTGTACCGAGGTCTGGCCGGCGGTCAGGTGCGTGCCGCGGGCCGTCCGGGTGCGGACGACGCAGCCGTGCCGGTCGAGGACCACCTCGACGCCCGCTCCGGAGGGGGTGCTCTCGGCGAACTCGGGGGTGAAGCGCACGACGTCGCCGGGCACGGTGCACCGGGTGGGATCGGTCAGGTCGGCGCAGGCCGCCGGGACGGCGGGCGGATGGTTCACGTACTTCAGCGGCAGGGTGGCTCCGGTCCGCCGGTTGTGCAGGCTGCCCGACCAACTCAGCCGGCCCATCAGGGCGCGGTTGCTGTGGGCGTCCACGACGAAGTCGGCCTCCGCGGGGTCGCCGGTGGGCTCGCTGAGCAGCCGTCCGTCGTAGAGGCCGAGGCCCACCGGGTCGCCGGGATACTGCGCGCTGGCGGTGAAGGTGAAGAAGGAGCCGTTGACGCCGGCCAGGGCATTCGAGGAGCGCACCAGATCGGTCGTCCTCTCCGTGTGGGCCAGGTCGGGGCCGAATGTCGCCTTCAGCTGCCCGTGCGCCCTGCGCGGGTCGATGGTGAGGACGTCGACCACCCAGGGGCCGCGTGTCGTGGTGTTGATCTGGTCGGCCGGGGCGGGCTCGGTGCCCCGGACGACACGGGTGAGGGTGACACCGTCGGCCAGGGTCTGTGTCGTGCGGGTCTCCGCGAGGCCGGGGTCGCCGAGCGGGAGCGTCGCCTGGGCGGCGGTGGCCCGGCCGGCGGGCGGCGCGAGCAGCAGGAGCAGGGCGGCCGCGGTGAGCGTCGCCGCACGGGTCAAGCCGGGTCTGTACGAGGTGAATGCCATGCACGCGAGGGTGCTCGTCGATGCGGACGTCCACCCGTGCGGCGGTTGATGTGCCGGTCCCGGTTCGGTTAACTGCCGGTTACGCGGGTCGAGTTGGCGGATACCGGCGAGCAGGAACCGGGCCGGGGGCCTGGCGTGCGCTCCCCCGCACCCGACGACCCTGACGAACCCGGCCGGCGTCCGTCCTGCCGTGCGCGGGCCCGGTCGAGGCTGTGCCGCTTCAGTAGCGCTGCACGTGAGCGTGGGACCGTCGGCCGCATCCCTCGCGACACGACGACGGGGCGTCCCGCCAGGCCTCATGACCCGGCGGGACGCCCCATCACGACCCGCGCTGCCGCTAGTTGCGGCGCCCCGCGGGATCGTGGGCGAAGGAGTCCCGGTCGGCGCCGGGCGCCGATGCGGAACCGCTGACACCGGTGCCCGCGCCGGCCGTCGCCGCCTCGGCCTGGTCACCGTGCCCCGGCCACCACGCGGCGTGGCCGATCAGCGCGGTGAGGCTCGGGGTGAAGAACATCGCCATGACGAAGGCCGCGACGGCGATGCCGAAGGAGACCGCGAAACCCATCTCCGTGAGCAGCGAGTTGCCCGCCAGCATCATCGTGGCGAAGGTCGCCGCCAGGATGAAGCCGGCCGCGGCGACCGTCGGACCGGCGTGGCGCAGCGCCATGCCGGCCGCCTCGCGCGGTTCGCGGCCCTCGCGGGCCTCCTCGCGGAGCCGGGCGATCATGAGGATGTTGTAGTCGGTGCCGATGGCGACCACGAACAGATACATGATCACCGGGAGCATGAACATCAGGCCCGAGTGTCCCTGCCCCTTCTGGAAGATCAACACGGTGGCACCGAGGGTGGCGCCGAAGCCGAGGCCCACCGATGCCATCAGGTACCAGGGGGCGACGACGCTGCGCAGGAGCAGGCCCAGGATCACCATGATGAGGATGGCGGCCACCGGGAAGACCGTCTTGTAGTCGTGGTTCACCGCGGTGTTGATGTCCTTGTAGATCGAGGACATGCCGCCGACGACCGCCTTGGTGCCGTCAGGGGCGTTGGCGTGAGCGACGTCCCGCACCCGGCCCACGGTGTCGATCGCCTTGTCCGTCGACGCCTCGTACTTGAGCGTGACGGTGAAGTCCGCGGTGCTGCCGTCCTTGTTCACCTGTGTCATGCGGGCGTTCGCGACCCCGTCCACGGCCCCGAGCCTGCTCGCGTACGCGGCGAAGGCCGCCTTGTCCAGCGGCTTGCCGTCGGTGCTGGACAGGTAGACGTCGGTGGGTGCCGCGGCGCCCGCCGAGTACGCCTTCTGCATCTGGTCCTGGACGACCATGGACTCCTTGGTCTTCGGCATGGAGCCCGAGGCCAGGTCGAAGGTGGCGTGGTAACCGAAGATGCCGCCCGCCAGCGCGACCAGGACGAGACCGGACAGCGCGGCGGCGAGCGCCGGACGGCGCTGGACCCCGCGGCCGAGGGCGGCGAAGCGGGCGTTCTCCGGTTCCTTCTGCCAGGACTTGGAAGGCCAGAAGACCTTCGGTCCGATCAGCGAGACCACCGCCGGGATCAGGGTCAGACCCGCGACGAGGGTCGCGCCGACCGCGATGGCGAGCGCCGGGCCCATCTGCTTGAGGAAGCCGAGGGTGGACAGCACCAGCGCGAGGAAGGCGATGATGACGGCCCCGGCCGCCGAGGCGATGGCCTCACCGACCCGGCCGACCGCGTTGACCATGGCCTGCTTGGGTTCGTCACCGGCGCGCAGTCGTTCGCGGTACCGGAACATCAGGAACAGGAAGTAATCCGTACCCACGCCGAAGAGCACGACGATCAGGATCGACGAGATCGAGCTGTTCGCCTGGAGGTCGAACAGCTTGGTGGCGTAGGCGATCAGGCCGTTGGCGACGGCCGACACCAGGCCGATCAGCACCAGGGGCAGTACGGCCAGGATCGGCGCCCGGAAGATGATCAGCAAGGTCACCAGGATGATCGCGAAGGTGCCGAAGCCGATCAGCGCCTGTCCTCGCTTGGACGAGTCCTGCTGGTCGAGAGCCTGGGCGGCGCTACCGCCGAGCTTGACGTCGAGATGCGTACCCTTGGCCAGCTGCTTGACGTCGTCGCGCAACACCTTGGCCGCGTCGGCCTGTTTGGGCTGGCCGGCGTTCTTGCTGTCCATCTGCACCAGGGTCAGGTCGTACCTGCCGTCCTTGGACGGCGGGCCGGGGACGACCTTCTGCACCTGGTCGATGTGCTTGTTGCCCAGTTCGGTGGTGATCCGGGCGATGTCCTGCTTGTCGGCGGCGGTCAGCTCGCCGCCGTCGGTGCGCTGGTACAGCGCGATCGCGGACGGGGTGAAGGTGCTGGGGAACGCCTTCTGTTGGAGATCGGCCGCTTTGATGGACTCGTAACTCTTGGGAAGGAAGCTGCTCTCGTCACTGTTCGAGGGCAGACTCGGTGCAGTGGCGACGATCGCCACCGCTGCGATCAGCCAGGCCACGATCGTCCAGACGGGATGTCGGACGACTGTGGCGCCAATACGTCGGAACATGCGGAAGGTCCTCCTGGGCAGGAAGATCACCACAGCCCGGGGAGCGGTCCCTGGCACGTCGGCGACCCTGACCGGCGCGTATCGAACGAGCCGGTCGAATGGTTGTCTTATGGCACATGGTAGTGACCGGACAGGAAGGTCATCTCGCCATTTGGTCTCCCCCTCGAGTGATGTTCGAGCGCTCAGGGGACGTGGAGCGCCCGGGACGTGGAGCGCCGAGCGGACACGTGAGCCCTCGGCCCAGGACCGGGACAGGCCGCTCAGCCGAGGATGAACGGGAGTTCGGCGGCGAAGTCACCCAGGGCGGCCTTCTCCGCTTCGGTCGGCGTACGGCGTCCGGTGCCGACGAGCAGCGCGTCCTTGTCGGAGAACGAGGCGGGGAAGGGAGTGCCCGCGATCTTCTCCAGCGACGCGCGCGCCGCCGTGAGCGTCTCGACGGGTGGCTCGGCGGCCGACGGCAGACGGGCGATCAGGTCGAGGTGGTGCAGGGTCCATTCGACCACGTACGCGGACAGGTAGTCGCCGGCGGTCAGTACCTCGTCGCGCGTACGGACGCGGAGGGCCGGATCGGCGAGCTCGGCGGCGCGGCCCGCCGCGGAACCGACGTCGTCCAGGTGGAACTTCAGCCACCGCGGCTCGCCGTAGGCGGCGGCCAGCCGGGGGATCAGCGCGTCGAGCGGATCCTGGCCGGTCGGGGGCTCGACCAGGTTCCAGTAGGTGACCGCGTCCACGGTCGGTTCGGCGTCGGTGGGTGTGACGAGTGTGATCAGGACGTCCTGGGCGTCGATGACCAGGTGGCACACCAGGTCACGTACCAGCCAGCCGGTACAGCCGGACGGCCGCTCGAAGTCCTCGTCCGGGAGTTCCGCGACCGCTGTGCGCAATGCCGTCCAAGAGCGTGAGAAGAGATCCACTGACCGCACGGTAGTGCGGGGCCGGCTCGGCGGACAACCGAATTCGGACGGGCCGGAACTCGGATGGCGTGCCTGCCCCACTCCGCGTGCCGCGGTGCGGCGACGCGCCTCAACTCGCTTTCCTCATGGCTTACTTCACACCTTGACCCCAATGGTCTGTACCTCTAGTTTCACAGCTCAGCCATCCCCCACCCGAAAGGCCACCCTCCTCCATGGCCAGGTCCCCTTCCGCCGCCGTCCTCACAGCCGCACTGGGCCTCTCCGCGTGCCTGCTCACCGCTTCCCCGGCCCAGGCCGGCACGCACGCCCCAGCCGCTCAGGACTCCGACACCTGCTGGGCGACCCACTACGGTCCGCAGCCGCCCGGCGCCCTGACGGCCAGCGGCGAACTCTTCGACAACAACGCCGACACGGCGGCGACCTCGCTCAGCCGTCAGCCCCAACTGCCCTTCGGCACACGGGTACAGGTCACGAACACCGCCAACGGCAGGTCGCTGGTGGTCCGCATCAACGACCGGGGCACGTTCGCCTGGACTCCGCAGGTACCCAAGTGCCTGGACCTGACCGACGGCGCCTTCGGACGGCTCGGCGGAAGCCTCGATCCCGACGCCGGACACATCGTCGTCACGGAGACCGTCCTCGGCTGACGGCCCGTACCCCCGTCTCCGGCCGGCGGCACGGCACGTCCGCCGGCACCGGCACGCACCCCATCCACCCGACCTGGACCGGAGCACCTGTCGATGCACCTCCGCCTCGCCGAACTCCCGCACAGACCCATACGTCCGGGGCGTCTCGCACGCTTCCTGGCCGGCGGCGCCGTCGCCGCCCTCCTCGCCGCGCTGTTCATCGCCTCGCCCGCCCGGGCCGCGGACGGCCGGATCACCGGGCTGGCCGGCAAGTGCGTGGACGTGGAGGGCGCCAACAGCGCCAACGGCACCGCCGTACAGCTCTACGACTGCAACGGAACCGGTGCGCAGAACTGGTCGAACCCGGGTGACGGCACCCTGCGGGCGCTCGGCAAGTGCCTGGACGTCGTCGACCGCGGCACCACCGACGGCGCGGCGGTCCAGCTGTGGGACTGCTCCGGCGGCGCCAACCAGCAGTGGGTGGTCACGCCGGCCCACGACATCGTCAACCCGGCCGCGAACAAGTGCCTGGACGTGCGGGACGACAACAGCGCCAACGGCACGCGGCTGCAGATCTGGACCTGCACGAGTGGCGCGAACCAGAAGTGGAACGCTCCGGCCGGCGGCGGAAGCGGCACACCGTCCGGATTCGTCGTCTCCGAAGCCCAGTTCAACCAGATGTTCCCGAACCGCAACAGCTTCTACAGCTACAGCGGCCTCGTCCAGGCCCTGAGCGCCTACCCGGGCTTCGCGAACACCGGCAGCGACACGGTCCGGAAGCAGGAGGCCGCCGCCTTCCTCGCCAACGTCAGCCACGAGACGGGCGGCCTGGTCCACGTCGTCGAGCAGAACACCGCCAACTACCCGACGTACTGCGACTGGAGCCGGCCGTACGGCTGCCCCGCCGGACAGGCCGCCTACTACGGGCGCGGCCCGCTCCAGCTCAGCTGGAACTTCAACTACAAGGCCGCCGGTGACGCACTCGGCATCGACCTCCTGGACAACCCCTGGCAGGTGCAGAACGACGCCTCCGTCGCCTGGAAGACGGGCCTTTGGTACTGGAACACCCAGTCGGGGCCGGGCACGATGACCCCGCACGACGCCATGGTCAACGGTGCCGGATTCGGCCAGACCATCCGCAGCATCAACGGCTCCCTGGAGTGCGACGGCAAGAACCCCGCCCAGGTCCAGAGCCGCGTCGACGCCTACCAGCGCTTCACCCAGATCCTCGGCGTCTCGCCGGGCGGCAACCTGTACTGCTGACCGGGTCCGCCCTCGCCCACAGGTGCACCGCCTCGCAACAGAGGCGGTGCACCGCGTGCCCGCCATCAGCACGGCATCCAGGTGCGCACCGTACGGCTGGTCCGGCTCAGCGGGCGGCGTCCATGCGCTGGGTGCCGATGACCGACAGCAGCCGCAGCGCCTCCTCGGACGGTGTGCCGGGGACGGCGGTGTAGATCACGACCTGCTGGTCCCGGTCGGCGAGGTCCAGGGCGTCGCAGTTGACGGTGACCGGCCCGACCTGCGGATGCCGGAACGTCTTGCGGAGCGTGGGTTCCGCGTCCACGTCGTGGGAGTCCCACAGCCGGGCGAACTCCTCGCTGCCGGCGCGGAGTTCGCGGATCAGCCCGGTCACCTCGGGATCGTCGGGGTAGCGGGCGGCGGCCGTGCGCAGCCGGCGGGCGGCGTGCCGGGCGAACGCGTCGGCGTCGGACACGCCGTACAGCCGCTGCCCCTCGGAGCGCGGCCCGAGGAAGGCACGGCGCGCGAGGTTGCGCTCGCGGCGCGGCAGGGCCGAGAAGTCCTCCATCAGGGCGGCGGCCAGCTCGTTCCAGGCCAGCACCTCCAGCGTGGCCGAGGTGACGAAGGCGGCGGACCGCGGCAGCCGGTGGATCAGGTCGAGGATGCTCTGCCGCACCTCGCGCGGGGGCCCGGGCGCGCGGTCCGGCGAGGCGCCGGCCAGCAGATGGAGGTGCTCGCGTTCGGCGTCCGACAGCCGCAGGGCGCGGGCCAGTCCGGCCAGTACCTCGCGGGACGGACGCGGGCCGCGGGCCTGCTCCAGCCGGGTGTAGTACTCGGTCGAGATGAACGCCAGGTGCGCCACCTCCTCGCGGCGCAGCCCCGGCGTGCGACGGCGCGGCCCGGCGGCCAGGCCCACGTCGGCAGGGCCGATCCGCTCGCGCCTGCTGCGCAGGAATCCCGCCAGTTCCGCTCTGTCCACACCTCCAGTGTGCGGGTCTGCGGCGAGCCCGATCCAGGTACTGCCGGTGCCTGGATGGGCCCGCCACCCGGGGCGCAGGCTCGCTGCCATGGACAACGCACAGAACGTCATGGACGACACACCGGACATCGACACGCCCGCATACGGCCTGCTGGCCGGCAAGGTCGCCTTCGTCAGCGGTGCCGGGCGCGGGATCGGCGCCGCCGCGGCCCGGCTCTTCGCCCGGGAAGGGGCCCGGGTCCTGCTCGCGGCCCGCACCGAGGCCCAGCTGAAGGCCGTCACCGAGGAGGTACGGGCGGCGGGCGGCACCGCGGACTACGTCGTGTGCGACCTGGCCGACACGGCGAGCGTGCGGGCCGCCGTGGACCGTACCGTCGACCTGTACGGCCGCCTCGACATCGCCTTCAACAACGGCGCCACGATCCAGCCGCCCGGCCCCATGGACCAGCTGCCGGAGGCCGAGTTCGACCATGTCTACGCGGTGAACCTCAAGAGCGTCTGGCTCGCCATGGTCGCCGAGGTGACCGCCATCCGGGCCACCGCCGGGACGGGCGCCATCGTCAACAACTCGTCCGTCGGCAGTCTGCGGGGCAACCCCGAACTGCCCGCGTACGGTGCGATGAAGCGGGCGGTGAACAGCCTCACCGAGTCGGCCGCCGTGACCTACGGCCCCGAAGGCATCCGCGTCAACGCCATCGCGCCCGGCAACACCCTGACGGAGATGATCCGGGCCTGGGAAGCTCAGGCTCCCGGCCTTCAGGACCGGCTCACGGCGCTCACCCCGCTGCGCCGCGCGGCCGTTCCCGAGGAGATCGCCGAGGCCGCCGCCTGGCTGCTGAGCGACCGCTCCTCCTTCGTGACGGGCACGGTGCTGCGGGTCGACGGCGGCGCACGGGCCTGACCGGGCGCGGGAGTCAGCCGAGACCGAGAACGCTCAGGGTCCGCTCGGCCATGCGCTGCTCGCCGAGCGCGTTGGGGTGGACCGGGACGATGTTCTGCCCGAACAGGAGCGGCTCGATCCACCGGGTGCCGACGGCCTGGCACGCGTCATGGCCCTCCGACGCCTGCGAGAAGTCGACGTACGTCGCCCCGGACTCCTCGGCGGCGCGCTGCACGACGGCGTTGAGGTGGGCCTGCAGCGCATGCAGGTACGGCACGTCACCGGAGGCGACCGGCAGCTGGGCGAAGCAGGACGGGTCGGCCTGGGCCGGCGTGATCCACGGATAACCGAGCACCGCCACACGGGCGTTCGGCGCCTTGGCCCGCACGGCGTCCAGCGCGTTCTTCAGCGCGGGGTAGGTCTTCGTGTCGATCCCGTCGTCGAAGGAGCTGCCGTAGATGTCCTTGCAGGGGCTGCCCTTGCCGCCGCTGAGAATGCCGGCGGTTCCGCAGGCGAGCATGGCGTCGACGAAGGTGCCGTTGTCGTTGCCGCCGATCGTCAGCGTCACCAGGTCGGTGCCGGCGGTGACCGCGTCCGTCTGCGGGGCGACCCCGGGGTACTGGGACGCGGTGAAGTCCTTGCTCTGGGCGGCGCCGCAGGTGACGTCCGTGAGCCCGGCGCCGGTGCGGGCGGCGATGACGTGGGGGTAGTCGGCCGTCGAGCGCAGACAGATCAGGTTGCTCGCGTCGACGGGCAGGACGCCCGAGGCGGCGCTGTAACTGTCGCCGAGGGCGGCGTAGTTCAGGGGTGTCGTGGCATGGGCGGGTGCGGCGGTGAGGCCGAGGGCCAGCGCGCCGGCGAGCGCGGACGTCGCGGCGATGGCCCGGCGCAGGGCAGACTTGGGCATGGGCGGGTGCTCCCTGTTCTCGAGGTGGGGACACGCAGCAGGCGGGCATGGCTGTGCCCGTGTGTGTGCTGGTGCGCGAGAATGCGGCGGCTCAGGGCAAGGGGGAGTTGCCTTGTCGCGGGGTTACCGCGAGGTACTACCGAGAAGTAATGTGCGGGCGGCGCACCCAGGAGTCAACGTTGTTGACAGAAGTTCTTGAAACACTCAGCTTCTTCGGGAACAACTGCTGTCTGGGCGCGAGAGGCTGACGGTGGGCATCACCCGGCGCGTTCCCCGGTGCGGGCGACAGCGAGCCCTTACGAAGTCATGACATGGCGGTCGCGTCACCCGGTTCCCGTGCCGTCGGCCTCTAGCGTGGCCGTATGCGTGTACTGGTCACCGGCGGTGCCGGGTTCATCGGGTCCCATGTCGTCGAGGCGCTGCGCGCGAGCGGGCACGAGCCGCTCGTGTACGACGTCCGGGCCGGTCGGGGCGCCGACGTGCGCGACCCGGCAGCGGTCGCCCGCGCCCTGTCCGGCGTGGACGCGGTCTGCCACCAGGCGGCCATGGTGGGCCTCGGCAACGGCGTCACGGACGCGGTCGAGTACGTCTCCCGCAACGACCTGGGCACCGCCGTCCTGCTCGCCGCGATGGCCGAGGCGGGCGTCCGGCGGCTGGTGCTTGCCGGGTCGATGGTGGTGTACGGGGAGGGCCGCTACGACTGCCCCGCGCACGGCGTCGTACGCCCGGGGCCGCGGGCCGCGGCCGACCTGGAGGCGGGCCGCTTCGAACCCCGCTGCCCGCGGTGCGGCGCATCGCTCGTCCCCGGCCTGGTCACCGAGGACGCCCCGCCCGACCCGCGCAACGTCTACGCCGCGACCAAGCTCGCCCAGGAACACCTGTCGGCCGCCTGGGCCCGCGCCACGGACGGTACGGCGATCTCGTTGCGCTACCACAATGTGTACGGCCCCAGGATGCCCCGCGACACCCCGTACGCCGGCGTCGCCTCCTTCTTCCGCTCGGCCCTCGAACGCGGCGAGGCCCCGCGGGTGTTCGAGGACGGCCGGCAGCGGCGGGACTTCGTCCACGTACGGGACGTGGCCGCGGCCAACGTCGTCGCGCTGGAGGCCGGGCCGCGCCCCGGAACCCTCACCGCGTACAACACCGGCAGCGGCGAGCCGCACACGGTCGGCGACCTGGCCCGCGCCCTGTCCGCCGCCCACGGCGGCCCGGAACCGGTCGTCACCGGCGAGTACCGGCTGGGCGACGTCCGCCACATCACGGCGGACTCCTCCCGGCTGCGCACGGAACTCGGCTGGAAGCCGGAGGTGGGCTTCGCGGAGGGAATGCGGGAGTTCACGCGAACGCACTGAGCGTGTCCACACGCGTGGGACGGCCTGACCCTTGATCATGGCGCTGCTTCGAAATGCGCATGAACCCATCGATGCGTACGAACCAGTCGAAAGGACAGCCATGTCGCGACGGACCCTGAGGCCGACCCGCGCCCAGGTCGCAGCCCTGCTCACCGCGCCGGTGCTCGGCCTGGGCCTCCTCGTCCCATCAGCCTCCGCGGACGCGCCGCCGCCCGGCCCGAAGGTCGACAGCGGCACCGTCATCGACAAGGTCTGCCGTCACGCGAACGAGGACCCCGAGGACGGCTCGGGCCTGTCCTGCGAGAAGGACATCGCGCCGCTCCTCTCGCGCATCATCGGCCCGGGGAGCGGGCTCACATGCCGGAACGTGGCCCCGAACTCCATCAGCTGCCGCCCGGAGTGACCGTTCACGCCTTCGCCGTCGGCAGGGTCACCTCGAAGCGGCAGCCGCCCGGGATGTTGCGGACGGTCGCCCGGCCCTGATGGGCCTCGACGATGCCCCGTACGATCGCCAGCCCCAGCCCCGCCCCGGCGGGCGGGGTCCGCGCGTCGCTGCCACGCCAGCCGGTGTCGAAGACGCGCGGCAGGTCCTCCTCGGGGATGCCGCCGCAGCCGTCCGTGACGGACAGCACCACCCCGTCGTCGGTACGCTCGGCGGCGATGGCGACGGTGCCGTCGGGCGGGGTCCGGCGGATGGCGTTGACCAGGAGGTTGCCGAGCACCCGGGTCATCTCCTTGCCGTCCACCTCCACCGGTACGGGTTCGACGCGGTCGCCCACCAGCCGTACCCCGTGTTCCCGGGCGAGCGGGTCGGCGCCGGCCAGTGCGTCGCCGACCAGGTCGTACAGGGAGATCCGGGAGGGGCTCAGCGGGAGGGTGCCCGCGTGGATGCGGGAGAGTTCGAAGAGGTCGCCGACCATGTCGTTGAGCCGTTCGACCTCGGTGCGGATCTGTTTGAGGTAACGGCCGGGGTCGGCGGCCACGCCGTCCTCCAGCGCCTCCGACATGGCGCGCAGTCCGGCGAGCGGGGTGCGCAGGTCGTGCGAGATCCAGGCGACCAGCTCGCGCCGGGACTTCTCGAGCGCCCGCTCCCGTTCGCGGGATTCGGCGAGCCGGGCGCTGGTGGCGGCCAGCTCACGGCTGAGGGCGGCCAGTTCGGCGGTGACCGGGCCGTGCGGGGCGGCGAAGGCGCCCGCGTCGCCGAACGAGCGGGCGGCGTCGGTGAGTTCGCGGCTGCGGGCAACGACCCAGCGGCCGAGGAGCAGCGCCGTGGCCAGGGAGACCACGGCCGCCATCGCGACGACGGTGGTGACCACGGTCAGGTCGTGCGAGGACAGGAACATCGCCCAGGCGACGGCGAGCGTGCCGGCGAGCATCGCGCCGACGCCGACCGCCGCGACCACGGCGACGGAGGCGGTGAGCGAGCGGCGCCGGATCAGGCGCAGCACGCCCGCTCCCGCCACCCCCGCGGCCGCGGCGCCGGCGAAGGCGTACAGGGCGATGAGGAGGGTGTCACGCATGGTCAGTGCACCGCCCCGTCCGGTTCGAAGCGGTAGCCCACGCCCCACACCGTCTGGATCAGGCGGGGCCTGGCCGGGTCGTCCTCGACCTTGCCGCGCAGCCTGCGGACGTGGACGGTGACGGTCGAGAGGTCGCCGAAGTCCCAGCCCCAGACCTCGCGCATCAGGTCCTCGCGGCTGTAGGCGCGGCCCGGGTGCCGCAGGAAGAACGCGAGCAGGTCGAACTCCCGGAGCGTGAGGGCGAGTTCGGTGCCGTTCTTGGTGGCCCGGCGGGCGTCGGGGTCGACGGAGAGGCCGGCCGCGGCGAGCCGGTGCCCCGTGGTGGCGGGGCGGCTGCGGCGCAGCACCGACTCCACGCGCAGGACGAGTTCGCGGGGGCTGAAGGGCTTGGTGACGTAGTCGTCGGCGCCGACCTCCAGGCCCAGGATGCGGTCGTCCTCGTCGCCGCGGGCGGTGAGCATGATGACCGGCACGGGCCCGCCGTCCCGCATCCGCCGGCACACCTCCAGGCCGTCCATGCCGGGCAGCATCAGGTCGAGCACCACGAGGTCGGGCCGGTGCGCGGCGGCGCGGGTGAGGGCGGTCGGGCCGTCGTCGGCGCGGTCGACCACATAGCCGGCGCGGTGCAGGTATCCGGTGACGACCTCGGCGACGGTCGGATCGTCGTCCACGACCAGGATCCGGGCCGTCCCGCCTGCGGCTTCGGTCCCGTGGGGCTCGTACAGCGATTGCATGGCTCCAGCCTCCCACCGCTCGGCCGCCGCCGTCGGGCCGCGGGGCGGGCGTCCGCGTTTCGTAAGGACCATGAGTCCCAAATGCCCGATTGGCGTTCGTAGGGTGAAACCGTGACGACCACTTCAGCGGACGTCGACGTGGTGCTCCCCTGCCTGGACGAGGCCGAGGCCCTGCCCTGGGTGCTCGGCCGGATCCCGGCCGGCTGGCGCGCCCTCGTCGTCGACAACGGTTCCACCGACGGCTCCCCCGACATCGCCCGCGCGCTCGGCGCGACGGTGGTGCACGAGCCGCGGCGCGGCTTCGGCGCCGCCTGCCACGCCGGACTGACCGCGGCCACGGCCGACATCGTCTGTTTCTGCGACTGCGACGCCTCCCTCGACCCCGCGCTGCTCGTGCCCTTCGTACGGGAGATCCGGGACGGCGCGGCCGACCTGGTCCTCGGCCGACGGCGTCCCGAGGGCCGGGGCGCCTGGCCGGCGCACGCCCGTGCGGGCAATCTCGCGCTGACGCGGATACTGCGCCGCCGTACCGGACTGCGCCTGCACGACCTGGGCCCGCTGCGCGCCGCCCGCCGTGAGCCGCTGCTCGCGCTCGGCCTCACCGACCGGCGCAGCGGCTATCCGCTGCAGATGGTCGTCCGCGCGGCCGACGCCGGCTGGCTCATCGCCGAGCACGACGTGTCCTACCGGCCGCGCACCGGCGCCTCCAAGGTGACGGGCACCTGGCGGGGCACCTGGCAGGCGGTGCGGGACATGAGCCGCGTGCTGGCCGAGACCCCGGCCGACGGGGGGCTCGTACGGTGACCACGCTGCTCGTCATCGCGAAGGAACCGCTGCCGGGGCGGGTCAAGACCCGGCTCACCCCGCCGTTCACCCCGCAGCAGGCCGCCCGTCTGGCGGAGGCGGCGCTCGCGGACACCCTGCATGCCGTGGCGGCGGCCCCCGCGACCCGGCGGGTCCTCGTCCTCGACGGGGCGCCGGGAGACTGGCTGCCGGTGGGCTTCGAGGTGCTGCCGCAGTGCGCGGGCGGGCTGGACGAGCGGCTGGCGGACGCCTTCGCGCACTGCTCCGGCCCGGCGCTGCTCATCGGCATGGACACCCCGCAGGTGACGCCGGAGCTGCTCACCGTGGACTTCGCGGGCTGCGACGCCGTCCTCGGCCCGGCCGAGGACGGCGGCTTCTGGGCGCTGGGCCTGGCCTGGCGAATCCGCGCTCCTGCTCGGAG